>NZ_JBLWEO010000017.1:0-34982 GCF_048287395.1 Candidatus Electronema sp. PJ
TCGCGAACACCAACTCCCTCTTCAACAACCATGCGCACGGCTTCTCGCTTGAAATCGGAATCGTACCTGCGATAGCCCATAAACACACCTCCTGTTCCTGTCAGGGTAATTGGTGTGTCCGCTAAAGTGAAGATAGCTCAAAACAGGCCGCAACTTAAACCGCCTTGGGCGGTTCACCTTACCAAGCCTCCGGTTTTACCGGAGGTGCTTGACCTAATCTGGCACTCAACGAACCGGATGCCGTTCTGCCAATTCGCGGAGCCGGTTCACGTATTCCTCTTTCCGGGCCAACTGATTGGTGGCTTCGATCTCTTGGATGAGTGGCTGAATCAGGCCGCTGATGTCTGTCCCGTGCGTATTGAGATTCCTGTTGGCTGCCTCGTCAATCAGCAGCAGCGCGTAGTAATTGATCAGGAGGCGCACCCGCGCAGCGCGGCGGAACAGATAGGAACGCCCGCCAATGGTGTTCAGGAAGAACACCGAGTAGTCATAGGCCATGCTGAACGGCAGCTGCACCGTATCTGCCTGGCAATCAGGCCCGACGCTGGCGGCATACAGGGCGTTAGCGAGATTTTCCAGCCCGCCTTGCTCATGCTCCAGCAGGGTTTTGAGCAGTCGGATGTTATCTTTACCAAGTACCCGGAAAAAGTGGGCGGTGTTGGCAATCACCGTGTACAAATCATCCGTCTCCCGCACCACTGTCGGCGGCTTGGCAGCCAGCTTGTCCTTCAAGCCCTCAAGATGCTTGCGCACGGGCTGCTTGAGCTTGAAGTCCTGAAGGTAGTCTTTCTTCTCCAACCCCTCAACAAAGTTCCGCAGACTGCCTGTAGCCTGACTACAGGTCATGGGTGGGGCTGCTGGTTTATCCGCTCCAGTAGGAGCAGGGAGTGCTGGCTGTGTTGCGGCGGAAGGGAGCTGGATGCTGCCCGGTAACTCCTCGCCAGACTGGGTTGACAGAGCCGCAGTTTCGGTTTTTTGTTCTTGCTTGAGAATTGGCAACGGCGAAGTCTCTTGCGCTGGCTTTTGCTCAAGGCCGACTACTTGCGGGAACTGCTGCATCGCCTTTTCTATCTCGGTCGGAAAGAGAACCCAGGCTCCGGCCAACACCGCCGCAAGAACAGTACAGCCTAAGGCAAGAGATTGGAGCGTCAGTTTCTTTGCCGGTTTCCTGCTTTTTCTATTCTTCATGGCTTTCCTACTGTTTTATGGTTTCTTTCTCAAGGCTCTGCTTTATACTCTAACAGATTGCAGCGGCAGTCAGCAAAGAAAAACTGGGAGACAGCGGCAGGGCAGGGGACTCAAACTCTTTTCTCCTTGACGCTGCCTGCTGAACGGGCTAAATAGTACAGGATAAGTTCAACTTCAGGTCAACCAAAGCTGCTGTCGTCGGCAGACTTTCAACAGATACAATTTTGCTGCATTCTTTTTATTATTCCAGGAGGAAGAAATGATGGCTGTTTATGTCACCGGTCACAAGAACCCAGATACCGATTCCGTTACCGCCGCGATTGCCTACGCTGAGTTGTTGAAGGCTAAGGGTACCGATGCGATTGCATCCATGCAGGGCGAGATGAACCCGGAGACGCAGACCGTGCTGCGCCGCTTCAACGTGGCCGCGCCAGAGATCATGAAAGATGCAACCGGCAAAACAGTTGCCTTGGTTGATCACAGTGACCTGAAACAAGCCCCGGACAACCTGAGCGCAGATAACGTGGTGGCGATTGTTGACCATCACAAGATCGGTGACGTGACCACCAACAGCCCGATCTTCTGCTACGTCAAGCCAGTTGGCTGCACCGGCACCGTGCTGAAGCAGCTCTATGATGTAGAGGGCGTGGCCATTCAGCCGAAGATTGCTGGCCTGATGATGTCCGCCATTCTCAGCGACACCGTTAACTTCAAGTCCCCGACCTGCACTGAAGAGGACAAAAAGGCCGTTGCCGAGCTGAAGCAGATTGCTTCTGTTCAGGATACCGACGCGCTGTTCATGGAGATGCTGAAGGCCAAAAGTGCCATTGACGGCGTTCCGGCCATGGACCTGCTCAACCGTGATTACAAAGACTTCGACATGAAGGGCAAAACCGTCGGTTGCGGTCAGATAGAGCTTGCTGCCCTTGATCAGGCCACCCCGGCCATCCGTGAGGCTCTGTACAAGGCCATGCAGGAGAAGAAGGCCGCAGGCGGCCAGCATACCGTGCTGCTAATGCTGACCGATGTTGTGAAAGAAGGCACTGAGCTGATGGTGCTGTCCGATGACGCTTCGATCATCGAGGATGCATTCAACACCAAAATGAGCGGCAATTCCATGTGGATTCCCGGCATGATGAGCCGCAAGAAGCAGACCATTCCTAACCTCCAGAAGGCGTTCGGCTGCTGATGCAAGCTGAACCGGGGGCTGTATTCCGGCAGTGATATGAAAAGGATCGGCATCCTGCCGATCCTTTTTTGTTTTATTTCGATGTATCATATTATTGGGCAAAATGACCCACAACCAAGCGGAACGAGAAACCATTGGACTATGCATATGCCTTGAAGCTCTATGTGCTATTGTAAACCATGAGTTGCTTACACTTCGCGATGTTTCTGAATATCCCGGAGAAGCAGAGGTGATTTTTAAAACCCGCGTCCAGCGGGATATGTTCCTGATTCGTCTGCTCGATTTCGTCAAAGAAAATGGAAGCAAACAGCTAACCGGTTTAAATGGTTCTTGCTTGGCAGTTCTTCAAAAGGCGTGCGAAACAAAGTCGTTTGACGTTAATGGAAGTGTTGCCACTCTAAAAAAATCAATTGACGAGTTAGAACGTTGGCTCAGTTATAAAAAGGCTATAACCCTCTGGCTGCCGGGACTCAATATCAACGCAACAATCGATGTATCCAGACTATATTTTTTGTATATCATCGGCAATCACTCCAAGCACAATCTTTCTCGTTTGACTGGAGTATCGAGAGACGTTGCCAAAATTTTGAGCAATCACCGCTACTCTGTTCCAGAAGAACAAATACCCATAGTATTAGACGACTTCATAGAGAATTTAGATGAAAATTATTTCTTTTATTACAGCACGTGGCTATCGGAGTTGCTGAACAATGTGCGCTGGGGATTGCAAACATATCTGGAACCTACATTTTCCTACTCATACAGAAGTCGGGAAGACTCTCTATCATACAGTTACGAGTACCCTGCTGATATACAAGGGGACGTTCCGCGCCAATGGTTCTGGAGGCTTATGAATAACGTCAGAACCAAACCATATCTCAAACAATTCGTTGGTGCCCGCTACCAGAAGCAGGAGAGAACTCTTATGCCAGAAACCGCAGTGACAGTCGGCCTTGGCGAACGCAGTTATCCAATTCGGATCAGCTCCGGTCTGCTGGAAAAGATTGGCCCTGATTTGCATGAACGCAAGATCGGCAGCAAATACGGTGTGATCAGTGATGACCGGGTGGCGGCTTTATACGGCGACCGCTTCATGCAGTCGCTGGCCGCAGTAGGCCTGCAAGCCGAGCTGATCACTTTCCCGGCAGGCGAGGCGAGCAAGCATCTCCAGACCATCGCCGCGCTCTCCAGCGAGCTGGCCCAGCGCGGCTTTGACCGCAAAACCGCCCTCATCGCCCTTGGCGGCGGCGTGACCGGCGACATCACCGGTTTTCTCGCCTCAATCTATCTGCGCGGCATTCCCTTTGTCCAAGTACCGACCACGCTGCTTTCTCAAGTGGACAGCTCAGTGGGCGGCAAAACCGGCGTGGACATCCCGGAAGGCAAGAATTTAGTTGGTACGTTCTATCAGCCCAAGGCGGTCTATGTTGATATTGACGTGCTGCGCAGTCTGCCGTTGGCGGAGCTGCAAGGCGGCCTGGCGGAAGTGATCAAATATGGGGTGATCAACGATGCCGAGTTTTTCGCCTTTTTGGAGCAGCAACGCGAGGCGGTCTTTGCTTTGCAGCAGGACGTGCTGACCAAGCTCATCGCCCGCTGCTGCGAGATCAAGGCGTGGGTGGTGGAGCAGGACGAAAGGGAAGGAGGGCTACGCCGCATTCTCAACTACGGCCACACCATCGGCCATGCAGTGGAAGCAGCTTCTGGCTTTCAGCTCATTCACGGCTACGCGGTGGCCATCGGCATGTGCGCGGCAGCAGAGTTGGCAGTATGCAGCGGTTACCTTTCCGTAGAGGATATGCAAAGAATCCGTTGTCTGATTGCCGCCTACGGTCTGCCAACAGCCGTACCCGCTGGATTTGACCAGGCCAAAAAATATCTGCTCAATGACAAGAAGACGGTAGGCGGCAGAGTTTTCTATGTCCTGCCGGAGCGCATTGGCGCAGTAAAAATCACCGATCAGGTGCGTGAAGAGGATGTGGATGCGGTGTTGATGGCGGTCTAAGAAGATAATTATACTCGATAGCCCGTCTTTCTTTATAAAGAATTTGCAGCCCAAGTTTATTTTGTGTTATAATCAAAAGAAAAACTTGTCAAGGAGGTTCTACAATGAAAAAGACTCTTTTGCTGCTGGGATTAACGGCTATAGTGGCCGTGCCATCAACAGGCTCTGCAAAGATGCCGCTGGATATACCACCGATACTGGCTTCGGGATGCAATCAGTGCAATCCTTGTGTTGATACTAACTGCACGAATCCTTGTACCCCCTGTGCAAACGGTTGTTGCGGAGCAACCTGCAAAAACGATACGACTTGTGCATACTGTTGTGAAGGCGGCACTTGTAGTGCCGATGTCTGCCCTACACCTCAAACAGAATGGGGAAATGATACAGGAATTACTGTGTGCCCAGCGAATACACCGGCACTTGATGAGGACTGTGATTTTGGCAGAGATAAAACCGTAACTGAGCCTAATCCTTCTGACGGTCAAGCTGGCTTCAGTTTTACCAAGCTGGATAGCAGCGGGAATCCAACCACGGGAACTGCTGTTTGCATTAAAGACAATGTCACCGGCCTGACTTGGTCTTCTAATCTTGGCCCAAGTACTTTTGCTGGATTGGAAGAGATACTACAACAAAACGCTAATCTGTGTGGACTAACAGGCTGGCGTATGCCAACTATCAAAGAGCTAGTTAGTATAGTCTCCTATCACAGGATAAACCCTGCTATTGATAACAACGTTTTCACAGACACGGAGAATGTAAGCTATAGATCCTCAACTCCTAATGCAGCAGATGGGACACAAATATGGGGAGTTAATTTTGCCTATGGCTATGCAGACAACAATCTCTTAACTGATAGTGCTTATCAGGTAAGATTGGTTCGTCCACTTCCATGATTTTCAATTGAGAATACTACTGCCTACGAGAGGGAGGGTACGATGCGATATCTTATAGCTTTGATGTTTACATTGGCGGCAAGTTCTGCCTTTGCAGCGACCTGTGATACAGATGGACGTTTTACAGTGAATGGTGACGGAACCGTTACTGACAGCAAAACTGGCTTGACATGGAAGCAATGTCTTGAAGGCCAGACATTCGCTGCTGGTCCCCCAGCCGCTTGTAACAACGCGGCAACATTCTATACTTGGCAGGGCGCATTAGGTCTGACTGCCAACGGTTTTCGTGTGCCAAATATCAAGGAATTGCAATCTATTGTAGATGAAGCAAAATCTACTCTTGTTGATCCAGAGACTCCAGGAGGGCCAGTGAATCCAGCCATTGACACTGCCTGCTTTCCAACTTCTGCGGGGGTTAGTGTCTATGTTTGGTCTGCTTCTCCCTATACAGGTGATACGTCACCACCAAAGGCATGGCTTATTGATTTCAACAAAGGCATATTTATGTATCAGTTTCCTCAGAGTCAAACAGGCTATGTGAACGTTCGCCTTGTAAAAGATCCCCAATGAGAGCCTAGCTGCGAATTAGCCCAGCTCCAGCTCTTGAGAAAAGCAAAAAGATCAGGTATCCTTTGGGATGCCTGATCTTTTTGTTCATGCAGCAGGCGGCTTTCATCCAACAAAACGTAATTGCTTGAAAAAGAACATGCCGATCTACGAATTTCTTTGCCAGGACTGTAACACGATCTTCAACTTCCTTTCCAACCGGATCAACACCGAGAAACGCCCTGATTGCCCGAAATGCGGCAGAAAGAAGCTTGATAGGCAGGTATCCGCCTTTGCCGTCATCGGTAAAGCCAAGGAGGGCGGGGATGATGACGACCCTCTGGCCGGTCTGGATGAAACGAAAATGGAACATGCTTTAGAAGGCCTGATGCGCGAGGCCGAAGGCATCGACGAGAAAGACCCTCGCCAGATGGTCCAGCTAATGCGCAAGTTCTCTGATAAAACGGGTATCCATCTCGGTGACAAGATGGAGGAAGCCCTCTCGCGCATGGAGGCAGGCGAAGACCCAGATCAGGTGGAAAAGGACATGGGCGATATGCTTGACTCGGACGATGCCTTTACTTTGGAAGGGTTGAAGAAGAAAATCCGCTCTAATCCCAAACAGCCCCTCCACGACGAAACCTTGTACCCTCTTTAAGCCCTGTGTCAGCGCAGAAGAGATGTTTTTTGCGGAATCAGCAAGGAGTTCTGTTGAGCCGAAGAGGAGTCTTGCTGAGTAACAAAGGAGTTTGGCTCGGCAAGAAAGGAGTGGAAGTAAGCCGGAAAGAAGTCTGGCTTACTTGCAAAGGAGTTTTACTCGGCCACAAAGGAGTTGTATCAAGCAGGAAAGGAGTCTTGCGGAGCAGCAAAGGAGTTTGGCTTGGCAAGAAAGGAGTGGAGGTAAGCCGGAAAGGAGTCTGGTTTACTTGCAAAGGAGTTCTGCCGAGTAGTAAAGGAGTTTAGTTTAGCCAGAAAGGAGTCTTACCGACTTCTGGACGTGTAAAAGCAGGGTCAAGATGTCCGCAACTCAGCCGAAAAAGAGGTAGAGCTGATCGGTATAATGCGGATACTGGTAGAGATTTCCGCCTGTTTCGGCAGGACGGGAAAAACCTTGGAGACGGTCATGGGCACTGACAACAGCATCTTTCTTGAAGTCCTGGAATGGTTTGACGAGACGGGCCAGGAACTGCTGCACCGCCTACCAGAGCGTGGCTCTGGGGAAATCAAGTTCGGTGCCCAGCTGACCGTGCGGGAAAGCCAGGCCGCAGTTCTGTACTACAAGGGTAGGGCCGGAGATGCCTTTGGGCCAGGCCTGCACACCCTGCGTACCGGCAATATCCCGATCATTACCAAGCTGCTCTCCACGCCTTGGGGCATGACCAGTCCGCTGCGGGCCGAGGTCTATTTCGTCAGCCTCAAGGTCTTCCCGGATCTCAAATGGGGCACCCGCGATCCAGTCGCTTTCCGGGACTCTGAGCTGGGTTTTGTCCGCTTGCGGGCGCATGGGGTCTTCAATATTCGCGTTATCCAGCCAGTGCTGTTCATCAACACCTTGGCTGGAACAATGGGCAAGTACACAACCGAGCAGATTGAGGAATACCTATGCCGGGTGATTGTCTCGCGCTTGAATGATTATCTCGGCGAAACCCTGGACACCCTTTTCAATCTGCCTGCCCAGTTTGATGAGATGGCAGAGGAGTTGAAAAAAAAGCTGGTAAAGGACTTTATCCGCTTTGGCTTGGCCTTGGATGAGCTGTATATCTCCTCCATCACCCCACCAGAGGAGGTACAGGCCGCCATTGACGACCGTAGCCGTCTTGGGGTGATCAAAGACATGGATAAATTTGTCCGCATGAAGGCTGGCATGGCGATGGAAAAGGCCGCGCAGGCAGGCGGTGAGGCTGGAGCAGGACTCGGCATGGCTATGGGCCTGATGATGCCCGCCATGTTTGCCAGCAATCAGCAGCAGGCGGCTGTTGCCAAAGTGCAATGCTCTGCCTGCGGCAATACCATCCCAGCTGAAGCCCGTTTCTGCCCCTTTTGCGGGCGACAGCAGATCATTCTCATGCAATGCGCGCATTGCGGCAAGAATCTAACTCCAGAGGCTAAGTTTTGCTCCCGCTGCGGCCAGTCTTCAGATAAGAAACCGGTGGCGGTTATCTGCACGGCCTGCAATCAGGAGAACTTGCCTGGCGCGAAATTCTGCGGCGGCTGCGGCCTCAAGTTGGTTTAATCATGAATCTCCGGGTTGAACAGCCTTGTCCTCAATGCGGCGGCTCTGTCACCCTCTCCGTTGAGGATCGGTTGCTGACCTGTCCTTACTGCAAGGTGAAAAATTTCCTGCTGGCTAATGGTGGCCCGTTTCGCTACACCTTACCCAACAAGGCTAAAGAAAAAAACCGCCTCTTCCACGCCCCGTATCTGCGCTTCAAAGGCAATGTCTTCTCTGTGACTGACTCTGGAGTCTCGCATAAGGTGCTGGACACCACCCAGGACGGCTGCGGTCTGCCTGGCTTGCCTGCTTCACTTGGCTTGCGTCCGCAGGCTATGCCTTTAACCCGCGTCCATATTGGCAGCGGAGGCCGTTTTCTGCCCTTCTCCGGTCAGCTCAGGGAGATTTTTGCCAAGGCGACCAAGCTGCACAATCTGACGGAAGGTCGTAAGGATGAGACAGTCTATCATCAGGCCTACATCGGCGAGACGTTGAGCTTCATCTACCTGCCACTGCTGCCCAAAGAGGATTGTCTGTTTGACGCAGTGCTGGGCGAACCCCTGCGCGGCTCCTCCGCAAACACGTTGAAGGGGGAGCCGTTCCAGCCAAACTGGCAACCTCGATTCAAGGCCGCTCTCTGCCCGCGCTGCGGCGGCAATTTGGACGGCGAGGGCGATTGCTTGGCCCTGATCTGCACGAGCTGCGATCTTGTCTGGCAGATCGGCAAAGAGGGACTGGAGCGGACTGTCGGTAAAGTGATTCCCGGCGGCAGTCAGAAGCCAGCTCTGCATCTTCCCTTCTGGCGCATCGTTGCCGAGCTGCCTGCCCTGCGCATCAGCAGCTTTGCTGATTTTGCCGAACGCACGAATCAGCCCTTTATCATCCGCCCAGAATGGCGCAGCCAGGAGATGCGGTTCTGGGTGCCTGCCTTTAAGCTCCGACCGGAAATTTTTCTCCGCACTGCCAAACAGATCACCATCAGCCAGCGGCAATTCGGCCCAGAGCGAGACATGCAGCTCAAAAAAACGGTCAATCCGTATCCCGTGACTCTACCTCTCAGTGAGGCTCGGCAGTCACTCAAGGTGATTCTGGCCGCTTCAGCTGCCAGCGGGCGGAATATTTTCTCCCAGCTCTCCGGCGCAGAAGCGGAAATGCAGACCGCCGCTTTGGTTTACCTCCCTTTTGACGACCGACAGCTTGACTGGATGCAGTCGCATACCGGCACAGTCATCGGCAAAAGTGTGCTGCATTTTGGCAGAAAGCTGTGAACAGAGACCAGCAATTCATGCAGGCCGCCTTGGCTGAAGCGAGGCTGGCTTTAGCAGAAGGCGAATTTCCAGTGGGCTGCGTGCTAGTACTGGATGGTCAGATTATCGCTCAAGGCCGTCGCCAGAATAGCAGCAGCGCAACACGCAATGAACTGGATCATGCGGAAATAGTCACCCTACGTAGCTTGCTGGCAGAGCAACCTGCTCTCGACTGCCACCGGATAACTGTGTACAGTACCTTAGAACCCTGCCTGATGTGTTACAGTACCTTGCTGCTTTCTGGCATCCGCCGCTTTGTCTGGGCCTATGAAGATGTGATGGGCGGTGGTACTTCGGTGCCTTTGGCGCAACTTACTCCGCTTTATCAAGAAATGCTGGTTGAATGCGTGCCAGGTGTCTTGCGCCGCGAAAGTTTAGCCCTGTTCGCGCAATTTTTTCAGAATCATTCCTACTGGCAGGGCAGCCTGCTGTCCGCATTTACCCTTGCAGAAGATCAGCGAAGTAAGAGCCAGAACAGTTGATTTCAAACCCGGTGAGCGCAATGTCTTTCTGCATCTACTCACCCAGTGTAATCTCTCCTGCCGTCACTGCTACATCAACTCAGCCCAGCATGGCACCAATATTCTCTCAAAAGAGACTGCACTGGACTGGTTGCAACTCTTTGCCCGGCCTGACCGCGCCAGCAATTTAGTCTTGCTTGGCGGCGAGCCAACCTTGCATCCTGACTTGGCCGCGATCATCCGGGCAGCCAAAGCCTTGCGCTATGCCGTGACCGTGGATTCCAACGGCTTTCTCTTTCATGATATATTGGAGCGTGTGCAGCCAGAGGAACTGGATTTTCTCAGCTTCAGCTTGGACGGGCCAGATGCAGCGGTTAATGATCTTATCCGGGGCGAGGGGGTTTTTGCCGTCTGCACAGAAAACCTGCGAAAGGCTATTGCACTCGGCTTCCGCACCAGCCTAATCTGTACCATCTCCGCCCTGAACATCGAGCATCTGCACCGGATGCCTGACTTGCTGGCTGAGTTGGGAGTGCGGCGTTTCTTTATTCAGGTCATCGGGCTGCGGGGCAAGTCCGCCGCAGCCTGTGCGGACAATCTCCAAGTTGATCCTGAACGCTGGCTAGAGGCAGTACCAGCAGCAGCCCGGCAAGCAGCTCGGCTCGGCATTCACGTCACCTATCCCAAGGTTTTTCTGGAACCAGGAGAAGCCTTTTCCTGCGCGGGAGTAGCAGCAGAAAACTACTTCGTCTTTCCTAATGGGCGGGTGTACCGCTGCCCGCTCTGCGAGGATCATCCTATCCACAGCCTCTGCATCGAAAGCGGCCAGCTCCTTCATCGAAGTGGTCTAAACGAAGACCGCTTCTTTAACCTCAGCATCCCAGAAGGCTGCGTGATGAACAAACTCCTTCAGCCGGATAATATCGCCTATCTACCAGACGGAACACCGGAGCATAGGATATCCTGCTGCATGTTGAAGCAGGATATAACACCCCAGTAAGTTCCCACATCAGGACTTCTTCTGCGCTTTTTGCTCCTGTTTGAGCTGCTCGCGTTCTGCCTTGAGCCTTTTGTAATCCTCTTCAATCCGGCGCAGATTATCCTCCTGCTCCTTGCGCATTGCTTCGGCCTTGGCCAGCACCTTGCTCTGCTTGATGCTCAGGCCTTCAGCCCCGAACAGGGCATTGGCGAGATATTTGAAGGAGAAGCGCAGCAAGGCCTCGTCATCCACCCGGAGACGGTCAACGGTTTCCTGATCAATCT
The DNA here is from genome assembly GCF_048287395.1 of Candidatus Electronema sp. PJ. Classification (NCBI taxonomy): domain Bacteria; kingdom Pseudomonadati; phylum Thermodesulfobacteriota; class Desulfobulbia; order Desulfobulbales; family Desulfobulbaceae; genus Candidatus Electronema; species Candidatus Electronema sp. PJ. The sequence goes on from NZ_JBLWEO010000017.1 coordinate 11,065, forward strand.
CATAGGTGTTCAAGAAAGAACTTTCAAAGACAAAGCGGCGAAAGTGATCCAAGTCAGTGGTAGCCATGAAGAACATCCGCTGGGCCGCTTCCGAGAGATTGGCCTGGTGGCCAAAGGACTTGCGGCGCATGACTAAGCGCAGCCATTCCTTGTTCATTTCGTCGCGGACATCTACACCCTGATCAGCTCGCCATTCGCCGATGGTCCATTTCTTTTGCTCATCAAAGCCCTTGCAGTGCGGCTCTTTGACCAGGAAAAAGAACTTCTCCTCTCTGCCTTCCTTGCCGCCTTCATGGAAATCCGCCATGCCCACTGGATAATAGCGGCAGGCAGTAGGGCGATCAGCATACACAGTGCAGCCCTCTGCGGTGACAAAAGGGCAGGCATTCTTCTCGCCGGTCAGCTTGATCTGCACGCCCGGCATATCGGTTTTCTCCAGATAGGTCGGCTCCGTGTATTGGGTGATGAACTCATGGGCTGACAGGTTCAACCGCCGCCGCAGAATCATGATGTCGTAAGGAGTCAACACGATCTGGATATTATGGCAGCAAGCCGTGAAACAACTCACCCCTGGATGGCATTCAAACTGGAGAGGCGAATCGAGGCTTAATTTCTCCGGCATGACACAGGAGGGATTTTTATCCGTCGATTTCATGAAATCCCTCTTTATCCCGCCGCCTTTGCTATCGCTCATAGTCTTTTTTGTCCTTGCTTATGGTTGTCGGGGAGTGCTGCTCCATCATCTGTGCATCTTGGCTTGCCCGCAGCATATTACCATCAAGAGGGGGGCTGTCAAACGAAAGTTAGTCTTCCAACCTGTTTCCTCTGGCTTTGCTCTGCTTGCCAAGCTGTTCCTTGCTTTTTTGTGGAAAAAAATTTATAATTTTTTTAGAAGCATGTTGTCGGGCAGATATCTAATCCGCTCGGATTTGTTGCACACTCCACTCATAGAAGATAATGAAGAAAATATTTGCCCGCCCGATAGATTTCAGCAAAGTTGAAACGCTGGTGTATCATCTGCCTGACGGCCCCGCCTTTTCAATGGAGATGAACGATGTTGCCGAGTTATTCAACTTTGACATGGAATTTGGCGACATTTGTGATACCTCAGAGATTGATGGCGTGATTCATTTCTTCCCCAAGGGAAACGCCTGATGCTTTTCATCTCGCCTTGTTGCTGCTGAGGTTGCTCTTTTTTCATGTCCCGTTTCCCTCCGATAGACCTCAGCGGCGATCACCACATTCATACCAAGCTTTGCAATCATGCCTCCGGCGAAATGGAGGAATATGTGCAGGCTGCGGTCAAGAAGGGCTTGCAGTCCATGACCTTTCTTGAGCATTTGGAATGTGGCTTGTGCTATGAACAGCAGATTTGGCTTACGCCAGAGCTGTTTGCCCAATATTTTGCAGAAGGCGAGTGGCTCCAGAAAAAATATGCCTGGCAAATTGCCATCAGGCTGGGCGTAGAGATCGGCTGGAATGCCACAGCAGCAGAGGAACTGCGGGCTATGCTGGCGCGTTTTCCCTTTGCGCATCGCGGTCTGTCCTGTCATTTTTATTTTGACGGCAGCCGACATCTTAACCTGTTAAGCAGCAAGCACGAACACATTGCTGCCTTGCGCGCAATTGGCCCAGAACTCATTCTGGAAGCCTATTTCACCAGCCTGATCGAAGCCTGTCAGCAAATCCCCTGCGATAAACTCTGCCACCTTGACGCAGCCTTGCGCCATCTGCCGCCATTTCAGCTCACTGCCCGCCATCAGGAGCTAATCAGCCAGCTGCTTCAGGTTATGCGGGAGAAAAAGATCGCCTTGGAAGTCAACACCTCTGGTTACGCAGTCCGGCCCCAGCCCTATCCCACCGTAGAAATCATCCGGCAAGCCGTAAAACTGGGTATTTCGCTGATTCCCGGCTCTGATGCCCATCATCCTGAGCAAGTTGGCCGCTTTTTTGGCGTGTTAGCAGGCTAACAAGTCAAGTTGAAGCGGTAAGCAAACCAGTTTATCCTGCTTGGTCACGTTTTCTACTCGTTTGGAAAGGAGTTTGGCTTGGCCAGAAAGGAGTTGTACTCGGCAACAAAGGAGTTTTGTTGAGCAGAACTCCTTTCCTAGTCGGCCACAAAGGAGTTTTGCCGACTCCAACTCCTTTGGTACTCGGCAAGACTCCTCTTTTGCCAAGCCAAACTCCTTTCTTAGTCGGCCAAACTCCTTTTCTGCCGAGCCAAACTCCTTTGTTGCCGACTACAACTCCTTTATAACCGAGCAAGAAAGGGATGTTTTCTAAGGCAACTCTTCTTATTGCTGACTTTTTGGCTTAGGCAGGAGGTTTGAAATCTCTCCTGGTTTGGCCTGCTGCATTCCGCAGCACGAGCCGCCGCCTTTTTTCCCGCCGCCAAACCAGCGTTTGCAGATCTTCAGCAGTGGCCGGATAGAGAGGGCGAACAGCACCAGGGTCGCCGCCAGCATAACCCAGTGCGGCAGCATTGTGCTGTGCTTGCCTACCACTGCCGCCGCAGAAATGCCCAGAGAGAGATAGATCGCATCTACGGCCAGGCCGCAAAGCACGCTGACCACGGCAATCGACAGCAAGTACAGGGCAGTTGCCCGCTTGCCCAGCATCCCGATTAGCACAAATAGCGAGGTGACATTGGTGGCCGGGCCAGTCAGGAGAAAGACTAAGGCCGTGCCAGGGCTGACACCCTTGAGGATAAAGGCTGCGGCTATGGGTGTCGAGGCTGAAGCGCAGATGTAAAGCGGGATGCCTAGGGCCAGCATCAACAGCATCGAGGACAGCCCGCCGCCGAGCCAGGAGGCAAAGACTTCATCCGGCACCAAGACGGTTATAAACCCAGCAACGATGATGCCCGTGAAAAACCAGCCGGCCAAATCCGGCCACAGTTCGGTAGTGGCATAGTGCAATCCGGCTTTGAGCTTGGCCAGAAAGCCACGTGGCACTGTGGATTCGCCAGCGCAGCAGCTGGAGGAAAGACTGGGTTCCTGTTTCTGCGGCGGGGTGTATTGAAAAGAGAATGAATTCTCTAACACTCCGGCCACAGCAGCGGAGATAAAGGCTGACACTGGGCGGGCTACGGTCATGATCGGATCCAGCAAGGCCCAAGTCATGGCAATGGAATCTACGCCTGACTCTGGGGTGGAAATAAGGAAAGCTGTGACCGCGCCATTGTTGGCCCCCTGCTTTTTCAGCGTGGCCGCAGCGGGTAGCACGCCGCAGGAACAGAGTGGAATGGGAACGCCAAGAAGCGCAGCCTTGAATACCGAGCTGAACCGACCCTTGCCCAGATGGGCCGCGACATACGCGGGAGATAAATACATTTTCAACAGGCCGCCAACCAGTAAGCCTGAGAGGATGTAGAAGGCCGACTGATTGAGCAGCTGCCATGAAACCTGAAGCGCATTGCCAATAAAGGAAAGCATGATCGTGCCTTGGTAAAAAGAAAGAGGGGAGAGAACTGCATCTGCGCATCTAAACGCACTCTCTAGCTGTCTGTCAACACATAACTTGCTGGGCAGCATTAGGCGGATGAGCGCAACTTGACAGGCCGCAGTAAATCACGTACATTTCGGCATTCAGCCTTCTTGCTGCACCCTCACTCCTTTATCATCAACGAAATAATCGCTATGTTCGGCATAGGTCTTCCTGAAATGATCGTCATTCTGATCGTGGCCCTGCTGGTAGTTGGCCCGGACAAGCTGCCTGATTTGGCCCGTTCCTTGGCAAAAGGGGTCAACGAGCTGCGCAGTGCCATGAATCAGATCAAAGAAAGCCTGCACGAGGAGACCAAAGTGATCACCTCAGTCCAGGATGATTTGCGGAAGACCGCCGGGCAGATGAAAGATAATCTGCTCTCTGATGAGATTGGCGGGCCGCGTAGATCGCCGGTGGTGAGCGGTACCACCGAGGCAGAGATGGAGGCGGATCTGGAGTCTTTGACCGCCCGCCCTTGGGAGCAAGAGACCACAGAGGCAAGGCAGGAACCGGAGTTAACAGCAACTGTCAGCTCGCCAGCCACTCAGGAAGAGACGGATGATAATGCTGTTACCGAGGAACGGGTTATCGGCAAGAATCCGCTGCCGCCTAATCCAACTCCTGTCGCATGATTATCCCTGCACTTGAACAGCTCCGGCCCCACTACGAGGAGCTACAGAAGCGACTGCTCTACTCTGTAATCGCGGTCGTAGTTTGCTCCGGGTTGGCTTGGCTGTTCATTGATCAGCTTGCCGCCTTCTGCATCCAGCCTTTGTTCGCTGCTACCCCGCAGCATCTGTACAAGCTGGTCTATACCAAGCTCACCGATGCCTTCCTTTCCTATATCAAGCTGGCTTTGCTGGCTGGGATTACGGTCAGCTTCCCCTTCCTGCTCTATCAGGTCTGGCTCTTTGCCGTTCCAGGTCTGCTGCCGCAAGAGCGACGGATTGTCCGCCGAATCATCCTCTGGTCAGTCGGCTTGTTCATTGCCGGGGCGGTGTTTGCGTTCTTTATTGTCCTGCCCCGTACCTTGGCCTTTTTCATGAGCTATGCGAGCGACAATCTCCAGCCCATGCCTAAGCTGAGTCTCTATCTGACCTTTGTCGCCCGCATGGTGCTGGCCTTTGCTGCCGCCTTTGAGATTCCCTTCCTGATGGTCATGGCCTCAGCTGCCAGATTGGTGCAGCGAGAGCACTTCAAAACCAAGCGCAAATTCTTTTATATCGCCATTGCTGGGCTGGCCTTTTTGCTCGCGGCAGGAGACCTCACCGCAACCGTGTTGCTGGCCTTTCCCCTGTTCGGGCTATACGAGGCTGGGATTGTAGCAGTGCGGGTGTTTGTGCAATTCACTGAGCAGGGAGCTGCTGACTAACTGCTCCGCATTCACCTTTGGCTTCAATGGACATCCCTGAGTGCGCCGCAAAACAGGCATTGCCATAGGTTTTGCCATTGCAGCCACAAACTGGTGTATAGTCCTCAGGACAGACTTCTGGTTTGGATTTGCATTTGCCTACAGGCGCAGCCATGCCGCATTTCTCGTCTATCTCAAAATGACAATACTGGCCCTCTGGACAAGGAATACCAAGCATGCTGCCACAGCCTTCAGGATATGCGGGTGATGAATCTTTGGACTTTGGACAGCCGCTTAAAAGCAGCAGGGCTAAACTACTGAGTAATATTGCAAGTAACGGCTTCATGAGAACTTCTCCTTTTGCGTTTACAGATTCTGCCGAATAATGGATAAAAAATGCAGGACCGTGCGATGCTGCACGTGCCCTGCATGGTCAGTTTGCAACTGGATTTACGGCTTAACACAGACCCCTGAACAATCTGCACCACCCTGCGCAGGATTGCAATTGTCGTCCGGGTCATCCACACATGTCAGCCCGTTAGGGCATTGGATATTGGCAATGCCGCCGCACATAGGAGCAGGGCATTTACCTTCGTGGGCAATGTTCACACCAGCTCTTGCAGCTTCGCAGGCATTACTGTGTGTCCTGCCGTCACAATCACACACTGGCTTGTAGTCTTTGGTGCAGACTTGCGGCTTGGTCTTGCAGATGCCCTGTGGTGCATCAGTCAGACCACAATACTGAAATTCGCAATACTGGTCATCTGGACACATCAGTCCTTTAACGCCGCCACAGAATTTGCCGTTTGGCTGAGTTCCGTTTCCGCCAGGCTTGGGACAACCTGCTAACAACAGCAGGGCACAGCCACTGAGAAGCACTGCCATCAACTTGTTCATGATACTACCTCCCTTTATGATTGTTATCTTCTGCCGCGAATGACAGAAGCTGTGAGACGAGGCTATTCAGCAGCTGGACTTATTGCAGTTCACAGATACCAGGACAATCTGCACCACCCTGCGCTGGATTGCAATTATCTGTTGGATCATCTATACACTCCTGGCCATCAGGACAAGAGATCCCTGCGATACCGCCGCACATTTGCTCGCACGCGCCTCTGTTCTTAACTGATACCCCTTCACTGGCTGCTTTGCAGGCATTGTTGTAGTTTTTGCCGTCACAACCGCATATAGGATTATAGACATCTTCTAAGCAGAGTTTGGGGATTGGCGTACAAATACCTGGGCTATCTGTTATGCCACACTTTGCGTCGATCTCGAATTTGCAATACTGATCAGCAGGGCAAGATGTCATGCCTCTGGAGCCACAGGGTTTACCTGGCGGCGATTCTTGCTTTGGGCCAGAATTGGGACAAGCTGTTAAGAACAGCAGGATACAGCCACTCAGAAGCACGGCCATCAACTTGTTCATAAGACTCCCTCCCTTTATGATTAATATCTTCTGCCGAATGACAGAAGCTGTGAGACAAGGCTGTTCAGTAGCTTGTTTTATTCCTTTTTACAGATACCACTGCAATCTACGCCACCCTGCGTGGGGTTGCAATGGTCGCCAGGGTCATCTAAGCATTCTTGCCCGTCTGGACATCGAATTTGTAACCTGCCGCCACAGATTTGCTTGCACTGGCCTTCGTACTTTACCGACTTCCCGGCTTTTGCTGCTCCACAGGCGTTTTCATAGGTTGTCCTATCACAGCCACACACCGGGTTGACTAGAGCAGGGCATTCTTGCGGCTTTGGCTGGCAGATGCCTATCGCATCTATGGAACCACAGTTTGCCGCAGCAGGGAAATTGCAATACTGGCCATCAGGGCACAATATGCTAGGGAAACCACCACAGGCTTGCCCTTCAGGTGGCTTTTGCTTGATCTCAGGCTTGGGACAAGCTGCTAAGAACAGCAGGGCACAGCAAGTGAACAAGAAGGCCATCAACTTGTTCATATACCCTCCATAAAGGTTTTGGTTCGCACCAGATAATACTGCCGATTCTTCATGTATGGAGGATCATACTACGCTGTTCCTGAAAGATCAGCTCTTTTCCGCAGGATTTTGCTGACAACGCAGAAAAGCTGCTTGAATCACCAAGGGAGTACTAAACCAGGCTTCGTTTTTATCCCATTCCTCATAGCCAACTGTAGCCCAACTGCCCTGACTGACCCACTCTTCGTAGCCGAACTTCCAACCACACCACCGATCCTTGCAATTATAGGCTTGGTCTGGGCCGTAATAGACAAAAGTTACCTCTTCTTCCTCTTCTTTAGCCTGGCGGCTTCTGCCAATGAGCAGCAGGTCAGCCCCATAGCGCATGGCCTCTTTTTCTACTGCTTGAGCAAGGCCCTTGCCATTAATGCCCGCTGGTGTCCACACTAAAAGGTGGGCAAAGACGGTACATGCTGCCGGAGCCTGTTCTGGCTCAAAGATCGTCTGCACGCTGACGGTAGCTGGATAGGTTGTACCAGTCGGCTTGCTTTCCTTGTGCATAAAAGGGACCTTCTCTAAGACAGCTGGTGCGGTCTTCTCCCATAAGGCTTCTGCCCGCTCTTGCACACCACAGCCAGCCAGCAGAGGTAAAGCTGCCAGCAACAGAGAGATAGTCCTGCTTATTCTGCTGTTCATCATGTTTTTCTCCGCAACTTAAAGGTGTTTTTCCCAGATTAGCTTTTCCGTACCCGCATCAAGCATACCCAGAAGCGCATGGACATAGAAAGGCTGGAGTCAAACTGGCAGCTTTCTAAGCTGAGGATCTCAAATGCTGGTTCTACTGCTGTACAGATTTGGGTTGCTGACAACCGTGGTGGGCCTTCGCCTTCGTTGATTTGATCGCTATTGCCTGCCATACAAAACCACAGACCGCCAGGTTCAAGATAGGCTGCTGCCTGCTGGACAAAGAGCTTCCTGCGCTCATCATCACCCATGACATGAAAACAAGCGCGATCAACGAGCAAGGCAAATTGCCTGCCTGCCAGCTGGTAATGCAGGAAGTCTTCGGCCAGGAAATGGCATTTAACTCCTTTGTCCTTTGCCCTTTGTTTGGCTAGCTTAATAGCTTTGGAAGAGATATCCATGCCCGTGACCCGAAGTCCCTGTTCAGCTAACCAAACCGCGTTGCTGCCTGTGCCACAGCCAACCTCCAACACCTTTCCCTTGAACTTTGGCCAGCCAGTCATAAGACGCATCAAATGGCTATCTGGACGGCCTGTATCCCAAGGTGTCTTTTTCTGTTCATAGCGTTCTTCCCACTTGTGCTTCTCTTGCATGGCTGACCTCCATTGTGAGAGTTAGACCTCTGGCATGAGTATAGGGCAGAAACGCCGCGTACTTTGGGTCTGCCCTGGTTCAACGTCGTTGTCTTATAACTGATCTACTCTTCGTCTTTCACTCAACTGCTGCGCAAATCCTAAACCTACCTGCTGCTCCTGGAAAAACATAGAGGGTGCTTTTTATAAAACCAAGTACTATGTTTTCCGACGCGCAAGTACTATGTCGTCATACGAGCAAGTACTATGTTTTTTTCCTACATAGTACTTGGTCTTGGTACGACATAGTACTTGGTTTTCCAACGCGCAAGCACTATGGTTTTCTGCGAGCACGGGAGTGCTTTTTTCAAACCACAGGGCAGCGTCAAGGCTGATTTCGCCCTGGACTGCTGGGTTGATTATAGCTGTGCCAAGGTAATGCGCAAAGGAATGCAGTGCAGATGTTTACTTACTTGCTGGGTACGGCCTAAAGTCCAGCTGCTGCATTTTGCTTTCCCATCCAGCTTCTGCTCGATAGCAGCAACCAGGCCAGCGAGATTGATCACCTTGTGCTTGGACAACACCTCTGGCAGGCCGCTGGTTAAATTGCAGGCCAAGCAACGGCCAGGCCGTTCATGCAGATCAAGGGTAAAGCTCAGACTGTTGTTATCATTGCCTTTGAAGCTCAGGCTAATATCATAAGCACCTTCAGCGGCATCACCAAATAAAGCTGCAAAGAAATCCTCTGTGCGCTGGGCTGGGAAGAGCTGCTTGAGGACATCTTGAGTGAAAATCTCGTGCATGGAAGTCATAGTGTTCTAATATAGAGGTTATCGTGATCAGTTGCGCTGATACGCAGCTTCAGCAAAGCTGCTGAAAATCTACTCATCAGGCTGGGGACTGTCAACAGTGATTGCGGCTAGCAGGAGGCTGTGGTAAACAGTTGGCTATGCAGCAGAACGCGGACATCAACCTTTTAGGCGGCCAGCAATGAACTACCAGCAGGCATGGCAGTTTCTCGATCAGCTCCAGTTCTTTAAGATTAAGCTGGGACTGGATTCTATGAATCGCTTTCTGGAGCGACTGGGTAATCCTCAGCACCGCCTCCAGTGCCTGCACATTGCAGGTACGAATGGTAAAGGCTCGGTTGCTGCAACGTTGCACGCCCTGCTTACCAGTGCAGGCTACAAGACCGGTCTGTATACATCGCCACATCTTAGCTCAGTACGCGAACGGTTCAAGATTGGTAATACCTATATCGGTAAACAAGACTTTGCCCGCCTGCTGGCGCAAATAGAGGCCGTACTGGATGGCAACCAGATCACCTATTTTGAATGCACTACGGTTCTTGCTCTGCTCTGGTTTGCCGAGCAGAAGGTAGATATTGCGGTACTGGAAGTAGGCATGGGTGGCAGGCTGGATGCAACCAATGTCGTCACACCACTGGTCTCGCTTATTACCAATGTGAGCATGGATCATGAGCAGTATCTGGGGAACACGTTAGCTGACATTGCAGGAGAAAAGGCCGGGATCATTAAACAAGGTATCCCAGTAGTCTCCGCAGTTGCAGAGGATGATTCTGGTAAAGTCATTCGGCAAGTCTGCACTCACCAGCACGCACCGCTCTTTCTCTTTGGTCGCGATTTCAAGGGCAGCAGCACTGGCTCTACGTGGCAATATGATGGTTTGGATGGGCTGCTGCTTTCTGAGCTGCCTATGTCCCTGCATGGCAGCCATCAGGTGAGCAATTGCTCGCTGGCTTTGGCGACCATACAACTGCTTCAGCGACAAGGTTGGGCAATCACCAAAGAACAGATTTGCAACGGCTTGGCTCAAACCCGCTGGCCAGGCAGACTAGAATATTTCCGCAATACTAAAGGGAAGCAGTTTCTTTTGGATGGAGCACATAATCCAGCAGGCGCAGTAGTCCTGGCTCAGGCTCTACGTAACAGCTTTCCTCGTCGCCGCCTCCTGCTCGTCTGGGGAGCAATGGCAGATAAAGACATTCGAACCACATTGCGTGAGGTCGCATCGCTAGCTGATCTGATCATTCTCACCAAAGCAGCAGAATCAGAGCGGGCCGCCAGCCCGGAGCAGCTTGAGGCAGTGCTGTCTGCGGCCTTGTGGGATAAAGCTGTTCGCGCGGCCTCGGTTCCAGCAGCCTTGGCCCAGGCGTGCTCGCTTGCCTCCCAGGATGACTTGATCTGCATTTCCGGCTCGCTGTATCTAGTTGGCGCAGCCAGGCAGCTTCTACTTGGAGGATTGACTGATGAGGAGGAATGATGACGTTGATAGCTTTGACTTCAGCTTTGGCGTTGATGAAGCATTCATCCGAAGCGAGCGCAACAAGGCAAGAGATTTGCGCCGGAGCCAATGGTGGCAGCAGAAGACCGCTCCTGGGCTTTGTCACTATTGTCAGCGGAAGTTTGCGGCCAACGAGCTGACAATGGATCATGTGATACCTCTCTCCCAAGGCGGACGTTCGGTCAAAGGCAACCTGGTACCCTGCTGCAAGGAGTGCAACACCGCTAAGAAAGCCTCCCTTCCCCCTGCGCTAGAAGCACTGTAATAGTTTCTGCGGTTATGCGGCCTTGCGAGGAAGATGGGAATCTTTCTTAAAGGAAATCAAAAAAATACCTCATTAAAAATGAAGATAAGGCTTGCTTTTCTGTAGAAAGCAAGTATATTTCTGCGCCTAATGATGACAAATGATGATCGACAGTGATCAGATTATGATCGACGATGATCAGATAATGAACACATCAGACAAGGTGCAGATTATGAGTTTTCTCGAAGGACTGCTGTGGCTAACGCTCAACATCTACCACGAAGCCCGCAGCGAACCCCAGATCGGACAGCTTGCCGTCGCCCATGTCACCCTCAACCGGGCCAGCCAAGGCAACAAAACTGTAGAACAGGTAGTCACAGCTCCTCGCCAGTTTAGCTGGACGTTCCTCCAAAAATCCTACATGCCAACTGAGCCAGAGGTCTTTATGGACTGTATGCAGACAGCCATGAAGGCCATGACCTCTTCGGATTTCACTAAAGGGGCAACTTTCTATCACCGGCAGGATGTGCGCCCCAAATGGGCTGGGAGCAAAACGTATGTCGCCAAGTATGGCGAGCATCTTTTCTACCGCAACTGACCTGGTTGCGAGACAGCAGAAAAAGCCGTTCCGAGCAGCCTCGGAGCGGCTTTTTCATTTTCCGGCTGGACGTAATTGCGAAACCGGTTATAGTGGATAAGAACTATTGACGATTACAGACAGGCTGGACATTGAGCGGAGGATGAACCTTTTCTCCTGATTTGTCACGTCCTCCTTGGGATTCGGTATCTTGCACACTGAGGAGCAGATCTCTGCCAAGAAGTAAGGGAGGAGCACGACTCGTTTACCAAGGAGTTTGGCCTGGCTAGAAAGGAGTTGTACTCGGCAAAAAAGGAGTTCGGCTAGGTCAAATTGCTTTCCTGTTAAGCCGCAAAGGAGTCTTGCCGACTTGCAAAGGAGTTTTAGTCGGCCAAACTCCTTTGCGGTTTAGCCAAACTGCTTTGGTACTCGGCCAGACTCCTTTTCTGCCGAGTACAACTCCTTTGCAAGTCGGCAGAACTCCTCTTTGGCCAAGCCAAACTGCTTTGTCAGCGAGCAAGAAAGGAGTCTTTTTTACGTGTTACGGAAAAAAGACCGTAACAGGAGAAACAGGTTCGCTCTCTGCTGCAACCTAAGTGCTGACCTATGCAGGAGATCTGTTGTTGATACAGCATCATGAAAGTAGCAAAGAAAAGATCAGTTTCTCAACAGATCATCGCTTGTGAATTAGGGGCGTTTGCCTTCATCATTGCGCTTGTCTGGTTTGATGAACTTATCGACATTCCAGCTCTCTTTCTTGGTGCTGAAAGAACGCCGGTGAACTGGCGGGAATCCTTGTTTGAAAGTGCCATCATTTTCATCGTCGGTGCAGTGATCATTTATTTCACTGACAGGCTGCTGAAGCGTATGAAGTATCTGGAAGGCATTCTGCCGATCTGCTCCTGCTGCAAACGAATTAGAAAAGAAGATGACAGTTGGCATCAGATTGAATCCTACATCCGAGAATACTCTGATGCCGAATTTACGCATGGCATTTGCCCAGAGTGCGTGCAAAAGTTGTATCCTGAATATTACAAAGAAATAAGCAGTGCAGAAAATTCAGCCCAGAAGGACTGAAGTCGATCAATAATCATGCCCAATTCCGTTAAAAATGACAGCAAAGCCGCCTTTGACCTAAAGGGAGCGGCATTCACTATACTTGTGCTGTCGCTGCGGAAAAATGATCTGGATGCCTTAGAGGTCCAGCTCGCTGAAAAAGTCCGGCAGGCACCTGATTTTTTTCACAACGCGCCCGTGGTGATCAGCCTCCAACATCTTCAGGAGGACGAGGAGCTTGATCTCGTCCTTTTGGTCAGGATTGTGCGGGCGCAGGGCTTTTTACCTGTTGGCATCACGGGCTGCCCGGAACGGCTGAAGAAACGAGCTGCTGGCTTGGAGTTAGCCGTGCTATCAGCGCGGGCTGGAGGCAGGCCGCAGCCCGACGAGGAAGCAGAGGAGGAAGTCGCCATTCTACCCGCTGCACCGCCACCTGTGCTGGAAAGTTCCCGCATCATCACTGAGCCGATACGCTCTGGCCAGAGCGTGGTTATCAGCCAAGGCGATCTGACTGTGCTGGCCTCGGTCGGTTCTGGTGCGGAAATTGCGGCTCCAGGCAGCATCCACGTCTATGGTACACTGCGGGGCCGGGCCTTTGCTGGCAACAACGGCAACCCGAACGCCCGTATCTTCTGTCAGAAATTGGAGGCGGAATTAATCTCCATTGCAGGCATTCATCTCGTCAGCGAGGATTTTCCGGCCCATCTGCGCTCCAAGGCCGTGCATATCCGGCTGCACGGCAGCAGACTCCACATCACGGCGTTATAGCCCATCAACAAAGGAGAACACACTTTGACCAAGATAATCGTAGTCACCTCAGGCAAGGGAGGTGTCGGCAAAACCACGACCAGCGCGGCCTTTGCTATGGGTTTGGCCTTGGAAGGCTACAAGACAGCTGTTATTGACTTTGATGTCGGCCTGCGGAACCTTGACTTAGTCATGGGCTGTGAACGACGGGTAGTCTATGATTTTGTCAACGTGATCAACAAGGAGGCTCGGTTGAATCAGGCCCTGATCCGGGACAAGCGCACCGAAAATCTTTACATTCTGCCTGCCTCGCAGACCAAGGACAAAGAGTCCTTGACGATGGAGGGCGTGGAATGGGTGCTGGAGGAGCTGAAAGAGAGCTTTGAGTACATCGTTTGCGATTCTCCGGCTGGTATCGAACACGGAGCCTTTATGGCCATGTATTTCGCCGATGAGGCGATTGTCGTCACCAACCCGGAAATCTCCTCAGTGCGCGATTCTGACCGGATCCTCGGACTGCTCGCCAGCAAAACCAAGCGGGTAGTAGAGAACCGCACCCAGGTCAAAGAGCATCTGCTGCTCACCCGCTACTCACCAGAGCGGGTGCAGAAAGGCGAGATGCTTTCAGTCAAAGATATTCAGGAGATTCTCTCCATTCCCTTATTGGGCGTGATCCCGGAATCCGAGGCCGTATTGACCGCCTCTAACCAAGGCGTACCAGTCATCGCCAATCGCAGCAGCGACGCAGGCCTGGCCTATCATGACTGCGTGGCCCGCTTTCTTGGCGAAGACATCGAAATGCGGTTCATCGACCCGAAAAAGAAGAGTATCTTCAGCAAATTCTTCGGGGGCAATTAAATGGGTTTATTTGACTATTTCAACGCCAACCGCAAATCAGCGGAGGTGGCCAAGGAACGGTTGAGCATTCTGATTGCTAGAGACAAGATTCAGCGGAACCGACCTTCTTTTCTGCCGCAGCTCCAAGATGAGATTCTGGCGGTGATCAAAAAATATGTCGATATCAACCAAGAGGATGTCTCCATCACCTTGGATCGGGAACACGACTGCGAAATCCTGGAACTCAACATTGCCTTACCAGAGAAAGCCTATCAGCGGGAAGAAAAGGCAGCGGTAGTGGAGCGCGAGCGAGAACCTTAATTAATAGCCGAGAAAACGATCTGTCCTGATCTGCTCTGGGCTGATGTTGAGTACAGCGAGCTGGCTTTCCACCGCTTTGACCATCACTGGCGGGCCAGAGAGGAGAAAGGTTGAGGCTTCGAGTTCCTGCACTTCAGCGCGGATGATCTCTGCGTTGATGAATCCAGTATAGGCTGGCAGGTTACTATTGTTTTTTTGCAGGACATGCACCAGACGGAAATCTGGCAGATTAAGTGTCGCCAGCTCCTGGGCAAAGGCAATGTCGTTTTCATCTGAATTGCCGTAGATCAGGGTGACAGAGCAGCGGTCTGGCTGCTGGGCAAGGTCAGCGAGAATGCTACGGATCGGCGTGATGCCGATCCCGCCCGCGATGCAGACGATATTCCCGGCAAGGCCTTCTGCGGAAAAGCTGCCCAGCGGCCCTTTGGCTGTGCTTTGATCGCCGGGGCGCAGTGCTTCAAGAATCTGGCAGTACGGTGAGTCGGTCATCCGCTTGGTGAATTCAAGAAAATCCTTCTGCGGCCCATCACTGAAGGAAAGCGGATGCACTAAGTTGCCATTTGGTTCTGGCCAGAGCAGCATATATTGTCCAGCTTGGAAGGAAAAGCCGGGTGGGCGGCTAAAGCGGTAGCTGTTAGCCTTGGGCGTGCGGCTAATCCGCTCAAGGAAGTGCAGTTGCATCGTCTTTTCTGTCACGCTTTATTGCTCCCCCTGCTCTGCCACTATTTCGTCTCCGGCCTTAGCTATGCCGCCTTGCATGACCTTGGCGAATAGCCCTTCTCTTGGCATGATGCAATCGCCAGTGGCCTTCTTGATGGCGCAGCCATCGTTGTGGCATTTTTTGCCGATCTGGGTGATCTCCAGCACTATCTTGTCGCCTATCCGCAGGCAATCGCCGACCTTCACCGCAGCCAGGTCAATCCCGCGTGTCACAATGTTCTCGGCAAAGGCTCCGTCCTTTAAGGCGGGCAGCTTTTCCTTCACCCTGTCAATGCTTTCTCCGGCCAGCAGCGAAATCTGCCGGTGCCAGTCGCCGCCGTGCGCATCCCCAGCAATGCCGAACCCGACTTGGAACTCCGCCTGCGCCACTGGCTTTTTGACAATGCCCTTCTTCGTGCTGATGCAGATCGCTTCAATGACTGCGCTCATAATGGTTTCCTGTTTCCGTTGTTGGTGGAATTGAATGCAGCCTACTATATCAGCCACCGAGGGATATTTCATGCCCTTTTCAGCGGGAACAGGGGCGAGAGGGGAGAAAAAAGCTCGGCCTTGAATCCTGAGCAAGGGAATTGCGATGATCAAGGAATGATTTCCAGCTGAGAACCATCCGCAAGGCGGTAAATGCGAAAGTCACTGTCAATGGTGAAAATCTGTTTCAGTCGCCTGCTGTCGGCCAAAGTAACCAGAGAGGCATCAGCCATATCCATCGGCGTGTCCTGATATTTTTTCATCAGCGCATTCATTTTCTTCATCTCGAAAAAAGTCAGATCATGCAGCTTCAGGGTTTCGTCTTCTGCCAGTTTCCAAAGGAATGACTGGAAGCGGTAGCCACCGGCTGCACCGAGAAGATACATCGCCTCGGTGAAGCACGGCCATGTGGTCAACATGGGTTCTGGCGGCAGTGACTTGAGGGCATTGAAACAGCGTTGATGATGAACATCTTTTCTGTCAAGCAGGGCGATCAACGGGCCGGTGTCTGTCAAAATCACAGCTTTCCCTGTCTGCGTTGTTCAAGCAGGATTTTAGTCAATTTCTCTCCTGTTCTCGTTGAAAGCTGCCCACTACTACCTTCAGCTAATTCGCCGCTGTCAATTCTGCCGATATATCCTCCCAGTAGATCAGCAAGATTTCTCGGCTCTGCTTTCTTTTCCGATACACTCTTAACAGGTTTTCTCTTCTTTAGAAGGAAGCATTCCCGAAGTGTTCTCAAGGCAACTGATTCAACATCGGTTCCCTCTTTTTCGGCAAGATCACTCAATACCCGTTCAATTTCAGGTGTCAAAGTTATATTCATACATGACCTCTTCTTTCAGAATGCAGCGGATGAACAAAGTCCACGACAGACATCTTTGCCCCCTGCATTTCTCCTACCATGCTGCCCCGCAGAAGTAAACCGGAAAAAACACAGCCCTGAATCCTAAGCAAGCGAATTCAGGGCTGCACATTTCCGTTTTCCCGCAGGGGCAGGCTTCTGTGCCTGCCCTGTAGTTTTAGGGGCAACCACAGGAGATTGCCCCTACCGCATTACTTGCACTCCGCAGCGTGATCGATGCTGAACTCCTCGGAGACTGCGACTACACCCGGATAATCCAACGAGGTGATGCGGACGTAGGCATGATGGGTGTCAACGGTGTGGAAATCACACATATCATGCCAATGCTTCTTGCCGTCGTTGGTGGTGTTGTCGGCAATAGTCAGCCAAGTTGCGCCGTCATCAAGCGAGTATTCAATCTTCACGTCGCCTGGTACGGGGAAGTCGTAGTGCTCCCACTCAACATCGTGGTCGTCTTCGCTGCTTCTCCAGTCATCGCCGCTGGTCGGGTTAGTGATGACGAAATAGGGATTGACAGGAGGAGGCGGAGGAACTGTTACCGTGATTGGCAGCTCTGCTGTGCAGTTGTTCCCTTCGTCAGTCTCCGGGATAGCCTGTTCATAGTCAGCGCAGGCGCGGAAGACATAATCGCCACCGACAGACGGGGCTTTCAATCCCCGGCTTTCGTCGATCACCTCGACCTTAGTGGTGTTCGGCGCAAGCTGGGCCAAGGTTGAGCCTTCATCTGTCACCTTCTGCCAAACGCCGCCTGTGCCCGGCCCTTTGATTTCATAGCTGGTACGGCAGCCATTCCAGGGGTATTCCGTGCCAATGTTGGAGAGTTCTACCTGAAGGCCGTAGCTTTCGCCTGCCTGAAGCGAGGATTTGCCGCCAGTCAGGGTCAAGTTGTTGCTGATCAGGTCAACATTGCGGGCCGGGCCGTAATCGACGTAGAACACCGCCGGAGTCGAGCAGTTGTTCGACTTGTGTATTTCTTTCACATCGCCGTCGCCGTTGTCCTGGTCTTTCGGACGATCAGCGCAGACCACGAAGTTGTAGTTTCTTCCTGGGTAGATGTAGCCAGCCGCTGCCCATTGCGGGATACTGAAGATAATCTTCTCGCGCTTGGGCTTGTCCTTCACGTCAAGGTGATCTTTCTTGATTTCCTCGCGGCCTACGCGCACCCATTCGGAGCTACTGTCCTTCTTCTTGCCCTTGGAGAGATAGAAAGGTACTTTGATCTTCTTGGCACTGCCTTCCCAGTCCTTGGTACCGATGTTATCAGTCCAAGAATGGACGTAGGCAGTCTCGTTTACCTTCCAGGTGTACTTCTCTTGGCTGCCACCCTCGTTGCCTATTATCACCTTATTGGTGATGAAGTCAGGCAAACTGCCGGAAGCAGGCGGATCATCAGGATCGGTAGGGCCACCAGGGCCACCAGAGAGAGGGCCTTTGGAAATGTAGAGATCACCATTACCAGGAGGATTGAGCGGTGGATGTATTTTTTTTCCTGATAATTCTAACCATCCTTTTGAGCTTTCAATATGAAGATGGGGACTCCAGCCTCCTGTTCCACCCAACTTCCCAATTTCATCACCCGCATCAACATCACCCTCCTTTGTTATTTCTTGCAAGTGGGCCAAAAAGAGCTTTTCTGAACCTGACTTATTGCTCCATTCAATAGCATATCCCCATGCATTTGTATTGTTATATATCTTAGTGACTGTACCGTCTTCTGGGGCATAAAGAATAGTTCCTGCATCTTTATCGCCAGAACCAATATTAATATCTACAGGCATAAGATAGCTGTGTTTGTACTTACTAGGATGATTAACGCCACCACCAAGTGGATTTGTTTTATCATAAGTTGCAACATTGTATTTAGTTCCTTTCGCGAATACATCACCTTCCGTAGCCATTGCCGGGATTGACCAGCCTACTGCCAATACAAGTAGGCTTGTTGCGTTTGCAACTCTTCGTCTTTTACTCATGATTACCTCTCCTCTGTTCAATGATATTAGCCAAGCCCTATGCCTGGCCCGTACTCTTCTGGGTTATACTCCCCACGTATGGGCGAAAAATCTTTCGCCCATACCGCAGGAACGTCCTGCCTTCCCCTAAACTACGCCCCGCCTGTCGGCGGTTCTTCTGGCTCGTTCGGGTGATAGTTAAAATTTCACTGGCGCGAGTGCCGCCTGACTATGTGCAGCTTCCTGCGTGCCAGAGCACGCTTTCCATGCCTCATGTCACGCTTGATATGAGGCAAATGAAGCGTGAAACGTGACGCTTGAAGCTTCAAATGAGGCGTTTGAAGCGTGAAATGCCTCATGTCACGCTTGATGTGAGGCAAATGAAGCGTGAAACGTGACGCTTGAAGCTTCAAATGAGGCGTTTGAAGCGTGAAATGCTTCATATCACGCTTGACATGAGGCAAAGCAAGCGTGAAACGTGACGTTTGAAGCTTCAAATGAGGCGTTTGAAGCGTGAAACGTGGCATATCAAGCGTGCCGCAAGGTTCGGGAAGCGTGCGGCACGGCGTTTAAACCTGAACAAATCTCAAGCAAAACAGCGCAGGAGACAATAAAGACATGCTCTCTGCCAAGTTCGTCCTGCTGCATAGATTACTTACTTTTCTTATGCAAAACTCATGCCTATTTCTTTGACAAAAAGAATGAATACGGCGATATTCTATTTTACTCAGCATTCATCTTGTTGTTACGACTGAGAATTATTCTTATACTTGACGAACTGAATACTTCTTACTCAATAAAGTGAGTAATGCTGGATAAATATTACTCAGCCTAATGCCGAAATCAGCGAAAATGCGAGGAGAAGGTGTAAAAGAATTACTCAGACAAAAGAAAACTACACCACAGCGTCGGCACAGAGTCCCTGTTCAGCACATCGAGCCGTAAATTCCTCGCCTTCTTCCTGCTTGACAAAAAATCCGCCAGCCATTACTCCTTTCTCAAGAGATAATGCGCAGTCTTTCTCGTCCAGGTTGTACAAATTGGGCGGAGAATCGAACCAGAAGATAGGAAAACCATGAGACGTTCAACACAGTTCCTTGCTGCTGCCTGCGGTCTGTTTCTGCTGCTGATGCTACCCGGTTGCAAGGAGGAAAAGAGCAATGCCAAGCAGCCAGCAGGCCAACAAGGCAAGACCGTCATCGCCGCCGTGTTTGAGGCCAAGCTGGTTGAGGTGCCCATTTTTCATGAGGCAGTGGGTACAGTCCGCGCTGAGGCAACTGGCGTGATTGCTGCCCGGACTATGGGCACGGTCAACGAGGTTAAGGTGCGGGAGGGCGACCGGGTTAAGCAGGGCGACCTGCTGCTGATCATCGGCGATTCGCAACTGAGCGACCGCATCAAGCAGGCTGAGGCCGCAGAGCGCGAGGCCAAGGAAGCAGTCAAAGCGGCAAGCGCAGCCAAGGAAGCAGCGAATGCCAGGGCGGACATTGCCGGCACTACTTTGCAGCGGCAAAAGGAGCTGACAGCCAAGCAGGTTGGCGTGCAGCAGAATCTTGATCAAGCCGCTGCCGCCCAACGCGAAGCAACAGCGTCTCGCTCGCAAGCAGACAAGGCAATACAGGCAGCAATGGCGCGGCTCGCGCAAGCAGAAGCGGCGGTGCGGATTGTTAAGGCGGACAGCGGCGTGCTGGCTCCCTATGACGGCGTGGTCACGGCCCGGCTGATTCAAGCTGGCTCACTGGCTAATCCAGGCACGCCGCTGCTCACCATTGAAAAGACAGAGGCTTTCCGTGCTGACGTGAGTGTGCCTGATAGCTTGGCAGGCAAGATCAAGGCCGGGGATGAATTGCGCGTGGCCGTGCCGGATCTCATCCCAGAGCCGTTTGCCGCCACGGTCTTGGCGGTAGAACCAACCGCTGATCCGAAAACCCGCACCTTTATTATCCAGGTCAAACTGCCGCATATCGAGAATCTGCGCTCTGGTCTCTTTGTTCGCGCCTATATTCCGAATGGTACAACTAAGACCTTTCGTGCCCCAGCAGCTGCGTTAGTGCGCTACGGCCAGTTGACAGGCCTTTTTGTGCTGGATAAGCATGGTCGCGCCCGTTTCCGTATGGTACGACCCGGAGCTACGGTGGATAATGGGCAAATAGATATCCTGGCAGGTCTGCAAGAGGGCGATCGCTTCATCCCCATTCCTAAGCCAGAGCTGGCTGATGGTGATTTGATCGAGGTTGCCCAATAATGAGCCGCCGCATTGGTCCTTCTGGCAAGATCGCTGCCTTCTTCATTGATTCCAAGCTCACGCCGCTGCTCATCATTGCTTCGCTGCTGCTTGGTCTGGGCGCGGTGATCGCCCTGCCGCGTGAGGAGGAGCCGCAGATCATTGTGCCGATGGTTGACATCTTTGTCGGGATGCCTGGCGCGGGCAGCCGGGAGATTGAGACACGGGTGACCAAGCCGATGGAGAAGCTGCTCTGGGAAATCCCCGGCGTGGAGTACGTCTATTCCACGTCGAGTCCGGGCCTGTCGATGGTGATCGTCCGCTTCAAGGTAGGCGAGAACGAAGAGAACGCGATAGTCCGCCTCCAGTCCAAGCTGCGCTCCAACTACGATCTGATCCCGCCCAACGTCACTGAGCCGCTGATCAAGCCGCGCTCGATAGACGATGTGCCTATCCTCGCCCTGACCCTGCACGGCAGCAAGACCGACCATATGACGTTGCGCCGGGTCGCTGCTGAGGTGGAGGACGCGGTCAAGCAGGAGCAGGATGTCTCCGCCACCGGGCTGATCGGCGGTGAACGCCGCAGCGTGGAAGTGCGCTTAGACCCGGCTCGAACAGCGGCGCGAGGCCTTGATTTCAACCGAGTGGCCGCTGCCCTGACTCAGGCCAACCATGAGGCGGATGCCGGTGTCTTTCCTTCGCCCAGCGAAGGCGCGGTGCGGGTGCATGTGGGCGGTTTTCTCCGCGATCTGGGCGATATTGAGGGCTTAGTAGTCGGGGTGCAGAACAGCCGGCCAGTCTTTCTCCGCGATGTGGCGACCGTGGCGGAAGGCACTGAGACTCCGGCCCAGCACGTCTTCTTTGGCACTGGCCCGGCAGCCACGCAGCCGGTCGCGGGCATGGAACCAGCCGTCACGCTGACGGTTGCCAAGCGCAAAGGTGCCAATGCAATCAGTGTGGCTGAGAAGGTGCTGCGCCGAGTAGAGGAACTGAAGGGCAAGGTCATCCCCGGAGACATCACAGTCAGCATTACGCGGCATTACGGCGAGACCGCCAAGGAGAAATCAAACGAGCTGCTGCTGCACATGGGCATTGCCATTGTCAGCGTCACGATTCTGATCTGGCTGACCTTGGGTCTGCGCGAGTCGGGCGTGGTCGCGCTGGCTATTCCAGTGACTTTGGCCCTGACGCTGACGGTTTTCTACCTGCACGGATATACATTAAACCGCATCACCCTTTTCGCGCTGATCTTT
The DNA here is from genome assembly GCF_048287395.1 of Candidatus Electronema sp. PJ. Classification (NCBI taxonomy): domain Bacteria; kingdom Pseudomonadati; phylum Thermodesulfobacteriota; class Desulfobulbia; order Desulfobulbales; family Desulfobulbaceae; genus Candidatus Electronema; species Candidatus Electronema sp. PJ. The sequence continues at coordinate 32,718 of NZ_JBLWEO010000017.1, forward strand.
TCCATCGGCATTCTGGTGGATGATGCGATTGTCGTGGTCGAGAATATGGTGCGCCACTTCCGCCTGCCGGAGAACGAAGGGCGGGCGCGCTTGAGCGTAGCGATTGAGGCGGTGGACGAAGTTGGCAACCCGACCATCCTTGCCACTCTTACTGTCATCGCAGCCATTCTGCCGATGGCCTTTGTCGGCGGCCTGATGGGGCCGTATATGCGGCCTATCCCGGTCGGCGCAACAGCGGCGATGGTCTTTTCCCTGCTGATCGCCTTTATCGTCACGCCTTGGGCCAGCCTGCGTTTGATCAAGTCTGGCGGCAAAGGGCACGGCAATCATCAAGAAGACCTGATGACCCGCCTCTACCGCCGGATCATGGGCGATATTCTCCACAAGAGCTGGTTGCGCATTCTCTTCCTCCTCGCTGTGGCTGCGCTGCTCGCCGCTTCCTGCTGGTTGGTGGCTGCGCAGTTAGTGAAGGTCAAGATGCTGCCCTTTGACAACAAGAGCGAGTTTCAGGTCATCCTCGACATGTCGGAGTCCGCCACCTTGGAGGAGACGGCGGCAGTCGCCGCTGAGATGGGGCGCAGCTTGGCTACTGTGCCGGAGGTGACAGATTATCAGGTCTATGCAGGCACGGCTTCGCCCTACAACTTCAACGGCCTGGTGCGCCATTACTATCTGCGCCAAGGCGCGAATATGGCGGACATCCAAGTCAACTTGGTCGGCAAAAGCGGGCGCAAGGAGCAGAGCCACGCCATTGCCAAGCGGGTGCGGCCCCTGCTGACCGAGATCGCCACCCGTCATCATGCCCGCGTCAAGGTGGCGGAGGTGCCACCTGGCCCGCCTGTGCTTTCCACCTTAGTGGCTGAAATCTATGGCCCAGACTACCAGCGGCAGAAGGAGCTGGCCTTGCAAATCCGCGAAATCTTCGAGCAGACCGAAGGCGTGGTGGATGTGGATTGGTACATGGAGGAGGGGCAGAGCCAGCGCAATCTTGAGGTGGACCGCGAGAAGGCGGCAATCAACGGCGTGAGCGTGCAGCAGGTGGCTGAGACGCTGGCCTTTGTCATGGAAGGCAGGCAGGTCGGCATCCTCCACGATCCGCCGGAGAAAGAGGATGTGGACATTCTGCTGCGTGCGCCCTTTGCGCAACGCTCCAGCTTAGAGCGTCTTCATGAGGTGCAAGTCACGGCGGAGGACGGCTCGCTCATTCCTTTAGCCAGCTTGGTGCGCAGCAAGAAGACCGAGGCTGACCGGAGCGTCTATCACAAGAACCTGATGCCGGTGGTCTATGTCACTGGCGATGTGGCGGGCGCAAAAGAGAGTCCGGTCTATGCCATCTTGGAAATGCAGAAGAAGATTGCCGAGCTGAAGCTGCCTGAAGGCTACGAGATTGCCCAGCACACCGCCGGACTGCCGGAAAGCTCAGCCCGTTTGGCTATGAAATGGGACGGCGAGTGGCACATCACCTACGAGGTCTTCCGCGACTTGGGTTTGGCCTTTGCCGTGGTGCTGCTGCTGATCTTTGTCTTGGTGGTGGGCTGGTTTCAGTCCTTCACCACGCCCTTCACGATCATGACCGCCATTCCCTTCTCGCTCATCGGAATCCTGCCCGCGCACATGGGCATGAACGCCTTCTTCACCGCCACCTCGATGATCGGCTTTATTGCCGGAGCGGGCATTGTCGTGCGCAACTCCATCATTCTCGTGGACTTCATCGAGCTGCGCTTGAGCGAGGGAATGCCGCTTGATCAGGCCGTGATTGACGCGGGCGCGGTGCGCTTCCGCCCGATGGTGCTGACTGCGGCGGCGGTGGTGGTCGGAGCCTCAGTCATCCTCTTTGATCCCATCTTCCAAGGGCTGGCCATCTCGCTGATGGCAGGCGAAGTGGCCTCGCTGCTCTTCTCAAGGATGACCGTGCCGATATTGTACTTTATGGAGAAGCGGTGGGAGAGGGGAAAGGCTAAGGAAATCGTCTGATGTGCTCCACAATCACCAGATGCGCTGCATCCCGGCGTAATCGTCAAAAACTTGATCCCGACTGAGAACCAATATGTTTTCCAATAGGCTTTGCGCGATGAGCAGGCGGTCAAAGGGATCCTTGTGATGAAAAAGCAGTGCTCTGACAATTGACCTGTCTTCGCAAAAGCGGACACGTATTATTCCCTAAGTAGCCCTTTTGAAGAAGAGCGGCTCGTAGTTGTCCGGCGACTGATAACTGATCGCCGAATGCCGCCGTTGGCGGTTGTAAAAGCCTTCGATGTACCAAAA
>NZ_JBLWEO010000018.1:0-18269 GCF_048287395.1 Candidatus Electronema sp. PJ
CACATCACGCGCCAGAGCAGCCATGTCAATTTTTACCGCAGGCTTATTCCGCTTCCGGCACGGAAAAAGACGCTTTGACCACCGAAAAACACTGGCCTGGCCTACTCCGAAGCGGACTGCCGCCTCCTCAAAACTCAAACCTTCACGTTCTTTGATTTCCAATACTTTCCGGCGAAAATCTACTGAATAGGCCATAAGATTCAACTCATAGGATGAAAATGATTTCTTGATCATTTTATATCGCTGCGGCTATAAAATCCTCATCACTCAAACGTTGCACACTTTCGTATCTCATTCACACAAGGTACACGGCAGGCTCGACTTATGCAAGGGGTCTAGTATCACGTGCATCGCAGGGGAAAAAATAGCTCAACCGTAAAGTCCTTACGGCTCTTATGCAAGAGGTATCTTGGAAGAGGTGCTAATCTGCCGAAGCTACTGGCAGGTCAAGATGGACGGCGGTGCCGCCGCCCGGCGTGGATTCCGCCTCAATGTAGCCCTCGTGTTGGCTGACAATGGAAGCGGCGATGGTCAGACCGAGGCCCATGCCCTTGATTCGGCTTCGTGTCTTACCTGAGAAGTAAGGGTCAAAGATGTTGGGCAGATCTTCCTTGCGGATGCCGCAGCCCTGATCACGGACAGTGATGCGGACGTATTCGCCTTCCTTGCGGCCTGCAGCCTGATGACCCAATAGGCAGATGTTCTCGGCACTGATCCGCACCCGGCCTCCAGCAGCGGCCATTGCCTCGACCGCATTGCGGAACAGCTCTTGCAGGGCCTGCTCAATCTGGCCAGGATCAGCATAGACTGGCATCAGGTTGGCTGGTAGATGCAGCTCTGGTTTGGCATAGCCGCCTTCCTCAAAGAAGGTATGACAGGCAGAGGTGATGAGGTCCGATACCGAGACTGCGTGGCGGGCAGGAGAGGTGAAGCTGGAGAAGAGGAGGAACTTGTGGGCCAGCTCCTTGGCTTCTCCAGCTGAGGCAGCTGCGTCGCGCAGCAAGCCCAAGACCCGGTGGTCATGGCGGAGCTTCAGCATGGCTAGCTCAATGCTGCCAGTGATGGCCATCAGCAGGTTGTTGAAGTCATGGGCAATGCCGCCTGCCATCATAGAGACTGTCTCCATCTTCCGGCTGCGGATCAACTCCTCCTCCATCTTCTTCCGGCGGGTGACATCAACGCAGTATTCGATCACCCGCGTTACTTGGCCGTTACGGTCAGTTACCGGACAGGCGTGCAGCTCCATAACCTGCGGATGGCCTGCCGAGTCTGGGCGGATATGCTCAACCATTACCGGCTTGCCCTGCTCGCGCACCGTTACGAGAGGGCATTCCAAGCCGTGATCAGGACAGGGGCTGCTGAAGCCGTACATGTACTGATAGCAGGCTCGCACACCGGCTGGGCAGCCTGCGGCCCGATTGGCAGCCAGTATCCGCCAGTTGGCTGCGTCGATGACCGCAAAAGGATGCGGTAGGGAGTTAATCACCGTACTGAGGAAGCGGTTCTGCTGGAGGATCTCGGCACTGCGCAGTTCTATCTGCTTTTCCAGACTATCGCGGTGAAGGCGGATCTTTTCCTCAGCCCGCCGCCGCTCCTTGATTTCCTTGGTTAGGAGTTCGTTCGTGTGGCGCAGCTCGGCAGTTTGCTCGCGGACATGCTCCTCGAGCATGTTCCGCTGCATCACCAGGGCAGACATGGCCTGTTTATGCTCGACAGTCAGGTGCCATTTCTCAATCAGGGCAGCAGCGGCCTGGCGGATTTCAATGGCTTCAAAGGGCTTCTTTAGGATCAGCAGTTTGTCAGCAGAGAGAAGAACAGAGCTGATCTCCTGCCAGGAGTGATCAGAGTAGGCGGTAATGATCACGAACTGGAGCTGGTGATCTTCCTGCTGAAGTCGCTTGATGGTCTGGAGGCCGTCCATGCCTGGCTGAAGCCGCATATCGACATAAGCCAGGGCGTAGGGCTTGCGCTCCATGCGGGCCTGGCGTACCATATTGGAGGCATCCTCGCCCCGGAAGGCAGAGTCGATCTCCAACTCAGGCCATTCCTCGGCTGGGGTTTCCTGGCCGAGAATATCGGCGTACAGGGCATCCAGCACACCTGATTCCCTGGAGTGCTGGAGAATCTTTTCGATATCACTGTGGATGTCTGGATTGTCGTCAACAATCAGGATCCGGTTAATGCCGCCGTTCTTTCTCACGCCCCTCTCCTTCTACCTGCTGTCGTCGGCAACTCCAGCCGGAAGACTGCGCCTTGTCCCTCTCCCCCGCTTTCTGCCATCAGCGTGCCACCCATCTCTGCTGCTAGATTAGCCGCGTTGTGGAGACCGAAGCCGTGGCCCCCTTTCTTGGCCGTGAAGCCGAAGGCAAAGATATGCTCCATGATTTCGCTGCTAATCCCCCTACCGTTGTCCGCAATTTCTATCACTACTTTTTCTTTTTGCTGACCGACGGGCCGCAGCCGTAGGCTGATTTTCTGCTGCGGCTGATCAAAGCCGTCAAAAGAGTCAATGGCATTACTGATCAGATTGCCCGCGATCTGGAGAATCTTGCGCTGCTCGCCCTGCATGACTGGTAGGCGGGCGTAATCGCGCTCAACAGTAATCCGCCGCTCATTGATCTTTTGGGCGAAGATGTCCACGCTCTCATCCAGCACTGAAGCCAAATCAAAATACTCAATCAGTGCCTTGCCACACACTGCATCTTGTTGCGTACGGATAATGTCTGCTGCCCGCCGAATGTGTCGGCTCTGATGGCCAATCTCTTCCAACAACCGCCAACGCTCCTTGGTGAGCTGTTCCGACAGGCTGGCAAAGTAAAGCGGCAGCTTGCGGCCCTTGGGATCGCTGTCGAAAAAGGCTGGATCATTCTTGTGCTCCTCAATGAGCTGGACTATGGCAGGCAGGGTTGTACTGCCACTTTTCTGCACCATTTCGCCCAGACGCTCTGCCGAGACCGAGATGCTGTTGAGGGTGTTACCAACGTTGTGCAACACTTCGGTAGCCACTTCAGCTTTGCCTGCCAGCCGCGAGGTGTCGAGCAGCTTTTTCAGCGTGTTTGCATGTTCGACCGCCAGGGCGCAGACTCCTGACAGATGCAAGGCTGTGTTCAGATAAGAGCCGATGTGCTGCGGAAAGGCAACCTGCTGCACCAGCACCACGGCTAGCGTGCCACCCTCTGTACCGATGCGCAGGAAAAAACCATCGCCGCTTTCGAGGAGCTGATGCTGCCGTCCGCTGTCAGCCAGGAACTGCTTTGCCGCCTGCTGCTCCTCAGCGGTTAACTCAGCCAGACGATCAGTTGGCAGACCGTTCTTTGTCACTGGCAGACAGCGGATATGCCGGGGTGCGAAGAGCATAGCGAATAGCTCGGCAATCCCAGCCAAAGCCTCTGGCTCAGAGCTAGCCTTGACTACTAAACCCAGCATGTCGAGGATCATGGCAATTTGGGCAGCTTGCTGACGAGCTTGCTCCCGCTGCCGCTCCAGTTCGTGCTGCCGGTGTTCTGCTGCGATTTTAGTCAGCAGCAAGCCGTGGTATTCTGGTCCCACTGGCAGCATTTCCGCAGACAGGTTCAGGAAAGTAGCCATCTCGCGTAGCCACCAGCCAGCCTGCTCGTCTGTGCCAGTGTCCAAAAGTACCAGACTGCTGACCTCCTGCCCGAACAGCTCGATCTGCATCTTGACCGAGTCTTCGCCGCAGGCGGCTAGATGCTCTTGCCAGCGGGCTAGCCAGCCAGGCAGGAGCAGACCTGCCCCGCTCTGCCGGAGGTGCCTGACCAGGGTTGGGCTGCACAGCAGATGTACACACTGTTCGGCCCGCCGGATTCTGCCGCCAGGTACCTTCAAGTCCTGAGCTAAACAGCGGCAGCCGATGATTTCTACGGCATCTGCACCGCTTTCTTTGATCAAAGCGACGAGTTCCTCCTGATCAGCAGGTTGGGCCGCGCAGTTCGCGGTAAAGGCCCTAACTTCAATACCCGTCATATCCTGAAGCTGCACCGCTGCCTGAGTTTCGGGCAGCATCTGCTTACAGACGAGAAAGCAGAGGGAGAGCGGTCTCATAACAGCCCCACTTGCGCATGGCTTCTGAAATCGCTAGCAGTATCTCGTCGCTCACCTGCCAGGGAATTTCACCGTGGTTATCCGCCAAAATGAAGCCACCACCAGGAGCTGCGGCGGCAAGTACCTTCTTTACTTCAGCCTCAGCCTGAGCCACAGTCCACCGGCGCATGGCTATGCCGTTCAGATTGCCTGCCACGGTAATTTTCCCCTTACACGTCGCCTTGACCGCTGCCAAATCCTCCAGCGCACTAACTCCAACTGCGACCACCCCAACAGTAGCCAACTCCTCAATTACTGGCAAGCAGCGGCCTGAGCCAAGGTGGATAACCGCAGGACCTTGAAATCGGCTTAAACATTGACGAGCGAGAGACAGGCCAGTGCAGCGGTACATATCTGGCGAGATCATATCTGGCGAAGCCAGGGGATCAAAATAACAGACCGCTGTTGCCCCAGCCCGAAACTGCGCATTCGCCCAAGCCACACAGAACTTCTGATTGATTGCCATCAGGTGGCGGAACAACTCAGGCCGCTCATAGAGCAGTTCAATGTAAGCGGGAAAACCCATCTGCATCACTGGCAGGGAAAAAGGGGCTATGGCTACGCCCATAATCGGTACTGCGTCGCCTACCCGCTCCTTGAGTCCCGCGATCACCTCCAGCATCCGGCGGAGGCAGGGTGTCTCCTCTGGGACTGGCACGGTTAGGCGCAGAATGTCCTCTGGTTTGCTGATTACTGGCCTGCCACTGTTAGGCGGGCCATCTTCGTACCAAATTACCTCGCCACCAAAGGCTTCAGCCTCTGCTGCGCCATAGAGGAGCGGATAGAGGCAATCGTGCTGGTATTTGGCCCGCAAGCGCAGCTGGCCTTCAATCACCTGTTCAGCCTTCGCAAAATAATCACGGATGCTGAGGCCAAGCTCCTTGGCCCCGTGCATGGTGAGAAGCAAGAAGAAAGGCACTCGGTCCGGCTCGCAGTGGCGAAGAGTGGTCAGCACCCGCTCCATAGAGGTCATTTCCGGCCTTAGCATTGGGCAAGTTCCTCCACAAAACGGGCCGCAGCGCGGACTGCTTCAGCAGCATTGTTGCCAGTTCCGTCTGCTCCCACTTCCTGCCACAGTTCTGGATCAAAGCGGAAGGGTGCACCACCAACGATGATCTTAGCAGGAGAACCAGCAGCATCGAGCAGTTCTCTGAGTGTCTTGACCTGAAGAGCAGAGCGAAGCATGAGGGTAGAAACCAGAATGATGCTGACCGAATCGCGGCAGATACGCTCGGCCAGCTCGGCTGCGGTCAGCCTACCATAGTCTTGAATCTCATAACCACTGGCCCGCAACGCAGCACAGACGATCATCTTGCCTAAGGCATGGTAGTCATCAAGGAGGGCAATGCCTATCTTCGGGCGGTTAATCCGCTCTGCGCTGGAAGGTGGCAGGATCTGATCAGCCAGTTCCTCGCAGATGCGGCTGCTCATATAAACCTCTGCCAAAGCCACGCTGCCTTGCTCCCAGCGTTTGCCGATCTCCTCCAAGGCAGGCACGACCAGGCGTTCCACTGCCTTCAGTGGGGTCTCTTGGTCTGCTGCCTGCGCTAGCATCTGCCCGGCTCCGAAACGGTCAAGCAGCAACAGTTTCTCGGCAAAGGTTTCGCTCCTGTGGTCTGGTTTGTTCATAGAATATTTTTCAACAAGAACCTAAAGAGGCCTGTACGCTTACACCACTCGCACGGCACCTTTGTCCGCCGAGGCCGCAAACTGGGCATAGACCTTCAGCGCATTGGGCACCTTGCGGTGCCGCTGCGGGCTAAAAGCTGCCGCACCCTTTGCTTCTTCCTCTTTGCGGCGACGAGCCAGCTCCTCTGCGCTCACTTGCAGATTGATGCTGCGCTGCGGGATGTTGATGTCGATCAAATCACCCTCACGCACCAAGGCAATCGCCCCGCCACTGGCTGCTTCTGGCGAGACATGGCCGATAGACAGCCCAGCAGTGCCTCCAGAGAACCGCCCATCTGTGATCAAGGCGCAGAGCTTGCCAAGATGCTTGGACTTCAGGTAGGAAGTTGGGTAGAGCATCTCCTGCATCCCCGGGCCGCCCTTTGGTCCTTCGTAGAGGATGAAAACTACATCGCCTGCCTTGACTGCGCCACCCAGGATACCCTCACAGGCTGCCTCTTGGGAGTGAAAAACCTTGGCTTTGCCCTGGAAATGGAGGATAGACGGGTCAACGCCAGCAGTCTTAACGATGCAGCCGTTCTCCGCAATGTTGCCGTACAGCACGGCCAAGCCACCGTCTTGCGAGTAGCAATGCGCTGCCTTGCGGATACAGCCCTTCTCTCGGTCATTGTCCAAGGTCTCGTAGATGCTGCCCTGTGAAGCCAGCTCCAAGTTGCGGCCTGCTCCTGCTGGTGCGCTGGCATAGAGGGTATAGGCGGCAGGCGTGGCACTGCGCCGGATGATATCGTACTGATCCAGAGCTTGGGCTAAGGTCAGGCCATCAGCCCGCTGCACAGAGGTGTCAAGCAGGCCCATCCGATCTAATTCGCCCATGATACCCATGATGCCGCCTGCCCGGTTCACATCTTCCAGGTGATACGGCGAGGAAGGCGAGACCTTGCACAGATTAGGCACTTGGCGGGACAGCGCGTCTATATCCCGCAGGGTGAAATCTACCCCAGCCTCATGCGCCACAGCGAGGATATGCAGCACTGTGTTGGTCGAGCCACCCATTGCAATATCCAAAGCCATCGCGTTGCTAAAGGCTGCTTTGGTCGCAATGGAACGCGGCAGCACGGAAGCATTGCCGTTGCCGTACCAGGCCTCGCACATCTCAACGATCCGGGCTGCGGCCTGCTCAAACAGCGAGAGCCGATTGATATGCGTGGCAACCACAGTGCCGTTACCCGGCAAGGCCAGGCCCAAAGCCTCGTTCAGACAGTTCATGGAGTTGGCCGTGAACATGCCAGAGCAGGAGCCGCAGGTTGGGCAGGCGCAGCGTTCCACTTCTGCCACTTCCTCGTCGGAAATAGAGCTGTCGCCAGCCATGACCATCGCGTCGATCAGGTCATAGCCGCGCTCTTGCCCCTTGATTCGGCCCGCCTCCATCGGCCCGCCTGAGACAAAGATGGCCGGGATGTTCAGCCGCATCGCTGCCATTAGCATCCCAGGCGTGATTTTGTCGCAATTGCTGATGCAGATTATACCATCAACCTTGTGCGCATTGCACATGTATTCCACTGAGTCGGCAATCAGCTCGCGTGAGGGCAACGAATACAGCATTCCGTCATGGCCCATCGCTATGCCATCGTCAATGGCAATGGTATTGAACTCAGCCGCAAAGCAGCCTTGCTCCTCAATCATCACCTTAACCTGCTGGCCAATCTCATGCAGATGCACATGGCCTGGCACGAACTGGGTAAAGGAATTGACCACCGCGATAACCGGTTTGTTCATCTGCGCCTCGGTCATGCCGTTGGCCCGCCAAAGGGCGCGCGCGCCAGCCATTCTTCTGCCTTGCGTAGTCTCGCTGCTGCGAAGGGGGATTGCCATGCTTATTTCTCCTTAAAGGTAGGAACCTATTTATCTATCCTCAGACCTCTGCGCTAGCTGCCTGTCGCCTTGTTCAAATGATTGAGATAACCGCGCAAACTTTCGCGCACCTCATCCTAGAAAGCTACCGATGTTTTGTCAAGCGATGATTGGGGATTTCATCTCGAATGCTACTCGGTCGGCAAGAAGTTTGGCTTGGCCACAAAGGAGTTTGGCCGAGTAGGAAAGGAGTTATACTCGGCAGAAAAGGAGTCTGGCCGACTACCAAAGAAGTTTGGCTTGGCCGCAAAGGAGTTTGGCCAAGCCGCAGAGGAGTTCTGCCGACTTGCAAAGGAGTCTTGCCGAGCAAGAAAGGAGTTCGGCTTGGCAACAAAGGAGTCTGGCCGAGTACAACTCCTTTGGTAGTCGGCCAAACTCCTTGCCAACCGAGGCAAAAAGGAGCGTTTTGCCAGAGCAGAGCTTTGCATCTATCAGTTGAAAAAATGCTTGCAGTTTACTGGCTACCGTCTCATACTTGAATTGCATCACGGGCTGGTGAGCCAGGAAGATTGAGCGTGGCTTGACCATTCGGAACCGCAAGAGAAAAAAATTACAACGAGGTCACTTATGAAGCAGCCAGAAACCGCCTACTGGGTTGCCTCTATGCTGGGAACCAAGAAAGGTGTGTCTGACCTGAACATCACTGTGGGCAAGGGCCTTCAGGTGGAAATTGATGGAGCACTCACGTCAGTACCTGTGGAACCACCAGTGGAGGAGCTGACTCCCTTCCAAACCGAGGTTTTCGCCCTCAACCTGATCAACGGCAACCAGCGGCTGCTTCATGATCTCGTCGGAAAAGGTTCCTGCGACCTTTCCTACACTCTTCAGGACAAAGCCCGCTTTCGCGTCAACGTTTTCACCCAGAAGGGGTACTTTTCCTCGGTGCTGCGGAAACTGGAGACCAAGATCCCCTCGATCAAGGACTTTGGCTTCCCGGATTGCTTCTACAAAATGGCCAAAGAGCGCAATGGCCTGATCCTTTTCACCGGCGGCACTGGCACTGGCAAGACTACTTCTCTGGCTTCCATCCTGAACGAGATCAATGAAACGCGCTCTGTGCATCTTGTCACCTTAGAAGACCCGATTGAATACGTTCATCCGCATAAAAAAGCCACCTTTAATCAGCGCGAACAGGGTGATGACTTTGACAGCTTTGCCAGTGGCCTCCGGGCTGCCTTGCGCCAGGCACCCAAGGTCATTTTGGTTGGCGAAATCCGCGACCGCGAGACCCTAGAGATCGCCCTCACTGCCGCTGAAACCGGCCACGTGGTCTTTTCCTCCCTGCATACGATTGATGCTGGTCAGACCATCAACCGGGTCATCGGTATGTTCGAGCATGATGAGCAGGCCCAGATCCGAGTACGCCTAGCTGACACCATTCGCTGGGTTGTCAGCCAACGTTTACTGCCTAAGCTGGGCGGAGGCCGGGTTGCCGCCTTGGAGATTCTCCACACCAGTCTGCGGATAAAAGACCTGATCCTGAATGGCGAGGATATCCCGGCGGACAAGACCTTCTACAATATCCTCACCGAAGGCGTGACCTTAGATATGCGTACCTTTGATCAGCATATCTTGCAGCTGTTTGAGCAGAAGCTGGTCTCAGAGGAGGTTGCCATGACTTACTGCTCCAACCGCAGCGTGATCAAGCGAGGCATGGATACCATCAAGTCCACTCGCGGGGAAAGTACCTCCAGTATCAAGGGGCTGGCAATGGAGCAGGTCGAAGAAGAACAACAATAAGTAAACCTATACAGCAGGGAAAAGATCATGGCGCGATTAACTCTTGCCCAATGGCGGCAGCAATTAAGTAGTAGTCCCGGTCAGATTTCGCTTTCTCTGGTCAGTGCCTTTTTGCGTGATGCGGCGCGGGACGGGGTGTTGAGCGATTTGGAAAAGGCGGTGCTCGCTGAGTTTGCCAGCCGCTTTGAGCCGCAGGCCCAGGCCCTTTATCAGAACGCAATCGGCATCAACCAAGGTTGGCAGAATGAACGGCCCTTGACTGAGCTTCCGGTCTTCGCAGGCATTGCTGCCGGACAGGTAGTGCTCAAGCAAGGAGACCGTGGGTCGAGCGTGCGCAAGCTCCAGGAGGTGCTGATCAGGCTTGATTTTGGCCACTGGACTCCCACTGACCTCTTCGGCACCATGACTGCTGCTGCCCTGAAGGAATTTCAGGGCTATTACAATGCCAGCTTTGCCGGAACGCTCGCTGTGAATAGCGTGCTCAACAAAGCCACCCTGGAAGCCTTGGCCAAGGCTCTGAAAAGTGCAGGAAGAATCCAACCTGGCGGCGCAGATCAGGCCGATGTGATCATTGACCTGAAGCGGCAGCGGGCTTATGTCTATGCCGCGCTGGTGAACAAGGAGGATCTCGCCGGGTTGGTCGAGGAGCTGAAGGCTGAAGGGGTACGCGTGCCCAATGTCTATAAAAACATCATCGCTAAGGTTGCGCCAAGCGGGCAGCTCATTGATGATTTTCAAGCCTATCCGGTGGTCAGCGAACATCAGCTTGGCCTCAAAGACAGCGACCATCAGACCCGCATGTATGTGTCCTTCCCAGTAGGCAGCGGCAAGGCCAGTGGCAGCGGTTATCTCACGCCAACTGGCACCTTTGTCATTGGTGAACGGTTGGTCAACCGCGAGGCAGCCCGCTGGGAGGTGCCCTCTGGCTTTAACAAAGACCCTCGCAATCCCTTTGGCCCGCGCTTTTTGCGTCTCAATCGGCTTGTGTCAGGTGGGCACTCAACACCCACCGCCTATGGAATGCACGGCACCACCTCCACCGCGACTTGGATGAATGATCCCGATGGCGCACGGGCAGTCAGCCACGGTTGCGTGCGGCTACCCAATGATGTGATCGTCCGGTTAGACAAGTATCTCCAGCTCAAGGCCGTGGTCAAAATCATTAATGGTCTTGAAGATGGGAGCAGCGTTGCCTGACTTGCTGCTCCGTTCTAATTCTTTTGTGTGAACCAAACCATGATCAGCAACTGTCCTCATTGTCAGGGTGCTCTCAAGTTTAATCCGGCCCAGCTGGCGAAAATAGATCAGGCCCTGAAGGCCCTCAAGCCTGGCCAGCGGCTGCCTCTCAAATGCCCGCACTGCACCAAGCCGATGAATCTTGACGCAGCTGGGAATGCCGAAGGTGCGCCGAAGACTGCTCCTGCTGCCGCCACTCCGCCCAAGGCAGCGGAACCAGCAGCCGAGGTCATCAAGCCACCGCCGCCGCCCAACATGGACTGGCTGAAGAGCCAAAAAAATGAGGATATGCAGTTCGGCGACAGTGCCAGAGATGTGCCGATGGCCTTGGTGCTTCATGGGGATGATGACATGCGCCATCTGATCAAATCCTCGATGGAGGCCTTGGGCTATCAGGCTGCATCGGTCAACACGCCAGAAGAGGCCATCCACGAGACCCAGGCGGTCGGCTATGCCTGCGTCATCTATCATACTGGCTTTGAGCCAGGCGAGTTAAAGGACTCGATCTTCCATAACTACATGCGCAAGATGCCTATGTTGCGGCGGCGTTACATTTTCTATATCCTGATTGGCCCGCAATTCATCAGCCTCTACGACATCCAAGCCCTTGCCAACAGTGCCAATCTCGTGGTGTCGGAAAAGGATATGAAGGACTTCCAACCCATCCTCCATAAGGCCATTCCTTACTATGAGCAACTCTTTGGCCCCCTGTTAGAGGAGCTGGCCTCTTTCGGCAAAAAATAGGTCTTTGAAAAAAAAGACGGGCTTCCAGAAGGAAACTGTTGTTTTGTAGGGATATCTCTGGTAAAAGCCTTGTTTATCGTCGCTGCTCATGGGGGGCAGCGGCAAAAATCAACTGCGCAACGCATCTCATTTGACTGACGGTCGGCCTAGCCCGATCGCAGAGGAACGGCAAACCCATGACTGACAAGGGAACTCGGCCCGCGGCAGCGGCAGAAGAAAGTGGCATGGAAGACATCAGCTTTGCTGAACTCTTCGAGCAGGAAGACAACAACACGGTGATCACCGTCCAAGAAGTTGCTATGGGCACGGTTGTCGGCGTCAATGCCGACGCAGTGCTGATCGACGTGGGCGACAAGGCGGAGAGCTATATCCCCATTGGGGAATTCCGCACTGATGATCCGAACCGCGTGATCAAACTCGGCGACAAGTTTGAAGTCTTCATCGAAAAAAGGAAGGAAGAAGGAGGCCTGCTGCTTTCCCGCGAAAAGGCCATTGCCATCAAAGTCTGGGAGGAGATCGCAAGAATCCAGGAGGAAGAGGGCACCATTCAGGGCCGGATTGACAGTCGGGTCAAGGGCGGCATGTCTGTTGATATCGGTGTTCCCGCCTTCCTTCCGTACTCGCAGATCGACCTGCGACCGGTCAAGGATATGGACGAACTCATCGGCCAGAGCTTTGACTTCAAAATCCTCAAGTTCAACCGCAAGCGCAACAATGTGGTCATCTCCCGCCGCGCCATCCTGGAAGAGCAGCGGGCACAACTGCGCGAGCAGATGCGAGCCACCCTCAAAGAAGGCCAGAACGTGGTGGGCGCGATCACCAACATTACCGATTACGGTCTGTTCATCGATCTCGGCGGCATGGATGGTCTCTGCCACATCACTGACCTGTCCTGGGGCCGGGTTTCCCATCCTTCCAAGCTCTACAACGTTGGGCAGGAGATTGAGGTCAAAGTCCTCAAGTACGACCAAGATTCCGACCGCGTTTCTCTCGGTATCAAGCAGCTCCGTCAGGATCCTTGGGAGACTGTGCCGCAAAAGTACTCGGCTGGCACCAAGGTGGTCGGCAAAGTAGTCTCCATCACCGACTACGGTGCCTTTGTTGAGCTGGAGGAAGGCGTTGAGGGCTTAGTTCACATCTCTGAGATGAGCTGGTCAAAGAAGCCGCGTCATCCATCGCGGATTGTCAGTGTTGGCGCAGACATTGAAGTGCAGGTGCTGAAAGTTGAGGCCGAGACCAAACGCATTTCCTTGGGCATGAAGCAGCTGCAGCCCAATCCTTGGGATGTAGTGGAGGAGAGTTACCCCATTGGCGCGATCATCGAAGGCAAGATCAAGAACATCACCGATTTTGGTATCTTCATCGGCATTGAGGAAGGCATTGACGGCCTGATTCATGTCTCTGATCTGTCCTGGACCGAGCGGATCAAACATCCTTCAGAGAAATACTCGAAGGGCGAATCGATCCAGGCCGTGGTGTTGAAGATCGACAAGGAGAACGAGCGCTTCTCCCTCGGCGTGAAACAGCTGAAACCAGATCCTTGGCAGGCTGTCTTCACCAACTACCCCATTGGTAGCTCGGTTGAGGGCACCATTACCAACGTGACTGATTTCGGCATTTTTGTTCAGCTGGAAGAAGGCATCGAAGGGTTGGTTCATGTGTCCGAAATTAGCAAGGACAAGGTGAAGACCCCGGTAGGCCAGTTCAATATCGGCGACACTATTAAGACTACGGTCATCAATGTTTCCTCTGATGACCGCAAAATCGGCCTTTCTCTGAAATCTTTGGAGGAGAAGGAGGTAAAGAGCAGCGAGGCCACCGGGGCTGTGTCGAATGAGGCAGCACTGAAGGCGCAGAAAGGCTCAGGCCCTGCCACCTTCGGCGACTTGCTCAAGGCGGCTGCGGCTTCTGCGGAAGAGGCGTAGCAGCTACGCGGCCTTTTTCTTCAGGGCGAGAAAAGAAGGGTCCGGCTGCTCGCGCTGCGGGAAGCTGTGGCCCTTCTCCGCATTTCAGCGGTCAAGAAAAACAACACGGCGACCGCGCATCACAAAGGATTGGAAATCATCATGCTCAAGCGTGAACTGATAAGCGAGGCTGCCGGGCAGCTCGATGAATACTACAAGCAGGATGTTGCCCAAGCTCTAGATGTTATCCTGGATGAAATCACCCAGGCATTGACCGATGGCAGGCGGGTGGAGATCCGTGGCTTTGGCAGCTTTTCCGTTCGCACCCGTAGGCCGCGGACGACAAAGAACCCGAAAACCGGCAGGATGATGGATATCCCAGCCCGAAAAACTCTGCATTTCACCATGAGCAAATCGCTCAAGGAAGTCCTCATCGAAAACGGGCAGTAAGAACAGAGGCAAACGCTGTAGCATGAGACCGGCTAGCCACAACAGGCAGCCGGTCTTTTTTTATATTTTAGCGACCGCTTGCCCAAGGTACGGCAAGTCGTTGCCAAAAATTGTCCTGCTGAATAAGGGCTTACAAAGGTACTTTGCGACACTGCCGATGAGATTCGGCTTAAACTATACTCGGTCGGAAAGGAGTTTGGCTTGGCAGAAAAGGAGTTCTGCCGACTTGGAGAGGAGTTGTACTCGGCAAGAAAGGAGTCTGGCCGACTACCAAAGGAGTTTGGCCGAGCAAGAAAGGAGTTGTACTCGGCAGCAAAGGAGTTTTGCCAAGCCGCAGAGGAGTTCTGCCGAGTAGGAAAGGAGTTTGAGTAAGCCGGAAAGGAGTTCGGCTTGGCAGAAAAGGAGTCTGGCCGAGTACAACTCCTTTGCAACCGAGTAAGAAAGGAGTATTTTGCCCTAGGATAGCGTTACATCCTGGCTACCGCTGTTTTCTGGTGGATGCGGCAAGAGGTTTATCAAGCCAAACGTTCCAGAAAGGGCGCAATATTGCCCTTACCCTCCCGGAGAATTTCTGGCAGCTCATTTATCAAAGAGATCACCGTGGACGGCTCCGGGAAAATCTCGCCGCCATCGATGATCAAATCCACCTGATTGCCGAACAACTCCTCTAAAGCAAAAGCGTCCAGCGGCGGCTCGCATTCCTCGCGCAGCGCACTGGTGTTCAACACGGGATTGCCCAGCTGCTCAATCAGGGTCAAGCAGATGGGCGACTGTGGCATCCTGATGCCCACGGTTTTCTGCTTGGTCAGCATGATTTTCGGCACCAGTTTGGAGCCAGGCAAGACCATGGTGTAAGGCCCAGGCAAATGCTTGCGCAAGAGCCTGTACGCTGGGCTGCTCACATGGGCGTACTGGCTGATATCAGTCAGCGAGGCACACATAAAGGAGAAGGGTTTGTGCTTAGGCCGCTGCTTGATCTCATGTACCCGCTTGACTGCCTTCTGATTAAAGATGTCACAGCCAATGCCATACATCGTGTCAGTCGGATAACAGATCACCCCGCCCTTTTTTAAGACATCCACAGCCATGCCGATCAACCGCTGCTGCGGGTTGACCGAATTGATTTCAATATGCCTTGCCATTTTCTCCCCTTGCGCCTTATTCAGCCTGCGCGGGCCATTGTACACAGAAAGCGCAGAGCAGACAACCTTTGTGTTGCTGGAACAGAAAAGGAAAAATTTTTGAACTTTGCTTGTTGCCACTAAGAAAATACTCTATAATTAGGGCATTCACCAGCCCGGCTGCCGCCGCAGCCGGGTTTCAGACGGATTTCATCCTTTGGCAGGGAATATGGCTTCACAGACTGATCAGCGGGCCACCGATTTTGAGGAAGTCAAAAAAGTCCTTGCGCAGCAGCCGCGCATTAACTTGGTGCAGACTGAAGGCGAACCGCCTGATTGCTATGAAATTGAGTATCGGGTGGCCGGGCTGGTCAAGGAGGCGGATGGCAGCATCCGCAAGGCCTCCCAGCATATCGTCTTGATCACGCTGCCCTTCGGTTATCCCCATTTTCCACCCACAGTCAAGCCGCTGACCCCGATCTTCCACCCGGATATCGACCCTGATGCGGTGCGTATCTCCTCGCGCTGGCTCCAAGATCAGTCCTTGGCCCGGCTTCTTCTCTATGTCGGCGAGATGCTCTGCGGCAAAGTCTATAGTCTGGAGGAGCCGTTCAATCAGGAAGCCGCAGATTGGTACGCCGAACATACCGCAGAGCTGCCTTTTGACAGCTTGGCAGGGGCTGACACCGCAGCGGTCGCTGATCCTGATGAGTTTGACCTCGGCTTTGAAGACATTGACTTAAATCAACTAGACAGTCAGGCCGAACCACAGAGCGGGTTGTCCTTGGAACTGGAGCCGCCGCAGGCTATCCACGATATCTCTGAACTGGGAACCGCTGCTGCGTCAGCGAGCAGCCAAGGCAGTGGCTTATCACTCGAGCTGGAGCCAAAGGCAGCAGCTGTTGAGGAGGATTTTGACCTTGGTATCGATGATTCCGCCACAGACGGGCTGGATCTGGGCTTAGAAATCGGCGAGCCAGAGGATGTAAGCCCACCACCGCAAGAGGATTTTGGGCCAAAGCTGAAGGAAATCCGTGGTCATGTCGATCGGAAGGAAATGACCATCGCTGGCCGCTTGCTGGCCGAGCTACCTGCCCTGCCCGAAGCTGAGGAACTGCGGAAAAAGGTCAGAGCGGCGCAGGAACAGTGCGATGAACTCCTCCAAGAGATGAAGATGTTGGAGGATGAAGATAATTTCCCAGAAGCGCAGCAGGTTTTTGAGAAGCTGAAAAAAGTTATCGTGGACATGCCGGGGTTGGCTGATATCGGCAGGCGGCTTCAGCAGTCGCAATCCATGTTGGCCACCTTTAGTCTTAAGGAGGAAGAGCCGGAACCGCAGGTAGAGTTGCCGGGCAGTGAGAAAAAAAAGAAAAAGCCAGCGGCCAAAGAGGCACCGCCGCCTCTGCCTAAAGAGAAACAAAAGCCTGCTGAACAGCCAAAAGAGAAGAAAGAGGTCGTTAAGACCAAATCAAAGATCGCTCGGGCAGCCAGGCAGGAGATTCCAGTTGCCCCCTTTGTAATAGCGGCAGTCGTAGCGGCAGTAATCATCGCTGTTGGGTTGATCTATACCCGAGATTCCAATGTCCTGCTGGAAGCAGAGCTGCACTGGCAGGAGGCGCAGGGATTAGTCAAACGAAACGATTTTCGCGGCGCAGAGGAGAAAGCGAATGCGGCCCTGAGCAAAGTGAAAACCGTGCTGACACCGCTGCCAGAAAAAGGCCGTCTCAAGAAAGAGATTGCCGCCCTGTTTGCCAACGAGGAGTTTAAGCAGGGAAAGGACGGCAAGCGCAAGTATAAGGGCAAGGAGATGCCGCTGGCAGAGGCAGAAAAGCGCGAGCAGATCGATAAGCTGACCGTTCAGGCTGAGGCTTTGCAACAGAGCAACATCAGCGAGGCCGCAGCCCTGTATGAAAAGGCAGTGGAAATTGCCACAGCTGCGCC
This sequence comes from Candidatus Electronema sp. PJ, assembly GCF_048287395.1. Classification (NCBI taxonomy): domain Bacteria; kingdom Pseudomonadati; phylum Thermodesulfobacteriota; class Desulfobulbia; order Desulfobulbales; family Desulfobulbaceae; genus Candidatus Electronema; species Candidatus Electronema sp. PJ. The sequence continues at coordinate 16,778 of NZ_JBLWEO010000018.1, forward strand.
CGCGCCCCTTCCTGCTGAGGCAGCACGTTGCCAAGAGGCAGCACGGCAGCTGCGGCAGCTGGATAGCTTGGGCAAGGCCGACAAAGCCGAGCAGATTGGCGACTGGGATCAGGTAGTCAAGTCCTATGTAGAGGCGTTGAAGTTCTGCAAGAACGCGGAATGCGATCCGATCAACAAAAAAAAGACCAAGGCAATCTTCAACCGGGAGCTTAATCAGGCCAAAATGAATTTTAGAGATGCTCGTGGCCAATGGCAGGAGCTTTTTAAAAAGCTAACAGAGGCCAAGAAGCTCCTAGAGGAAAATCCCGAAAACGCCACAGCGGAAAAAAGGCAGGAGCTGGACTCTCTGCTGGTTCGGTCACAGTTCTATCAGCTCCTTTCACGGGCCAGCGAGGCCTATCACAAAGGTGATGTGGCGATAGCTATCGACGGCTATCAGCAATCATTGGTGCTGCTCAAAGAGAAACAGGCTTTGTTTGCAGAAGGGGAGCGCAATGCGGCGGGGAAAATCAGTCGCACTATATCCCTGATTGAAATCGGCCAAGCCTGGAACGCAGCAACAGAGGATGAAAATGCCAAAGATCTACCCGCTGCCCTGCGACACTACAAAGAACTGCAAAATCTGCTCAACAAACCTGGTCTGACAAAGGATGAAAGTCTGTTCGCTCTTGAACAGAAGGCTAATGACAAAGTCAGCAGTCTCAGTCAGCAAGCAGATAGGAAGCGGAAGATGGATTGGCTGAATCGGAATTTTACAAAAATCTTCACTGATGCGTATCCATCCTCTAATGCCTCGGCCCTCAGCGATCCGGGTTATACTTTAGAGCGAAAGAGCAACGGGCTAGAGATTTACTGGCTACATGCCATCGAGCGGAGCAAGGGCAGTTCCTATCGCCTTGAGCTGCGGTATCTGTATAATCCGGCCACTGACCAATGGCTGCCCTATCGAGGCGAGTAATAGGCCTTTTGCAAAACTGCCGACGAAATTTGGCTTGAATTATAGTCGGTCGGAAAGGAGTTCGGCTTGGCCGCAAAGGAGTTGTACCGACTTAGAGAGGAGTCTTGCCGAGTAGGACAGGAGTTGTAGTCGGCAGGAAAGGAGTTCTACCGACTACTAAAGGAGTTTGGCCGAGCCAAATTCCTTGGCCAACGAGCAGAACTCTAATATGAGTTACGCAGTTGCATGGGTCAAGCGTATAAATCGGCTGCGTCAAATAGGCCCTGACAGCATCGCGGACAATGGAAATTTTTGCCTTGAACCAAGAGATTCCTTTGACGAAGCAATGATAAGAACCTATCTCAAAATAAACTAGAATAATGCCATTAAATTTGTTAAATTTTCCGCATGGAGATTACCGACAGACAATGGATAAAAATAGAGCCGGTCATCTTGCAGTTGATGTGCAAGAAAGATTCCCGTGGCCGCAAGCCGCGTGATCCGCGCGAAGTGTTGAACGGCATTTTATGGGTGCTGCGCCCCGGCGCGCCGTGG
>NZ_JBLWEO010000019.1:0-22158 GCF_048287395.1 Candidatus Electronema sp. PJ
CAGTTTGCCGAGATGCCGCACCTCTTTGACATAAACCTGGGACACGCGCACATTGACTTGGAGCATGTCGTTGCCCGCTGGCAGCGGGTCATCCGGGTGGTTCAGCTTGCCGGTGAAGGAAAGATGGAAGCTGAAGGCTTCTGGCAAGGTGACTTGACTACCATTGATCAGCCGCTGCTGAATCCACTTCATGATCAGCGGGGCCAGTCCTTTGATGGTTTCTTCGCTGTAGATAGGCTGCTCTGTGGAGATGTCCGCCGCCATCTCGTCGTAGCCGTCCGTGCTGCGCGGCACAGCTTGCATCCGGTAGGACTTGGGAGTAGTGAGAGCATTGACTACAGGCCGCCATAGAATCGTCGCCATGATCGTTCTCCGGTGAGAGGGTGAGGAGAAATGCGGAAGGGTGCTGCTTCAGGCAAAACTAAAGCGCGGCAGAGGGTTTGTCAATGGGATTGTTGCGGTGCTGCGGGGGGAACTTCTTGCAGGCTACAAAGTAGAGAGGTATCTTAGAAGAAGCATGAATATTGGAGTTGTACAACTATAGAAGTCAAGCAACTCATTTCACACAGAGGCCTGAATGGAACCGATATCTTCACTTATTGCCGGTTACGCGACCGGAAAACTAACTGAAATCGCTGAGTCAATGGTACGCACTCACGTTATTGAACGGTGGGGGCGGTTCCGCGCTAAACAATTTTTCGATGCTTTCTGCGGAGCTATCGCATCAGAGGGCACGACTGAATTGGAATTGCAACAGTTGCTTGATGATCTACTCAGTGATGATCGTCGGTCTCAGGTACTTTTTGACGCATATCGTTCAGTGTGTTTTACGAAGTCTCGTTCGCTTGGTCCGCGAATTATAGCGTTGCTGACAGCAGAGCTTGTGACACGTGAATCAGTTGCTGATGATGAGGAAGATGCAATATTCAGCGCAGCCGAGGAACTATCAGATGCCGAGTTAGCAGAGTTCTCTGCGTTTGCTCTCGATCATGCCAACCGAAGAAATATTGACACTGACGATACATCCACACGTCATGGCTCACTTTCGATTAACATGGGCGAAGAATTAATCGATTCAACATGGCGACGCGAAACCGATATTTCGCTTGGCCCGCTGAACCTTGCGACCGATATTGGATCATGGGCACTAAAACTGAAACGGCATGGACTAATCTCTGATGACGTGCGCGAACAGCAATGGGATTACCAAGAAGACAGCGAACGACATATTGATGAGCCTGGGACAATGCGACAGGTGACGTGGTGGCTCTATCTTCATCCATCTGCACTACGGCTCGCTGAACTTACGAAACAAGCTAGCTAACAATCTGATGACCTTGGTCGTTACTTCAGTGTGAGCAGGTGCAGTAGGGTGACGCACAACAGAATCCAACAGACTTAGCAGGCAAGCCAAAAGAGACACTACGGTATCTCCCTCAAGAGATACCATAATGACTCCATAGGAGTCAGCAGAGTATCTCATATAGAGTCATTAGAGTGTCTCCACCAGAGTCACTCTAATGACTCCACTGGAGTAAGCCTGGTGTCTCCACCAGAGTCAGCGTAGTGTCTCTGCTGGAGTCACTATGGTATCTCCGACAGAGGGTGCCTGATGTCATCAGCACGGCTGCTGGGCAAGCAGAGCCTCAATCTCGGCAATCAGCGCAGGCAGGTTGGGCTGGTGAAAGCTCATGTTGACCGCTGGAATGGGGTTTTGCTTGATGTTCGGCGGCACATGCTTGTGATGCGGATGCGTGGCTGCCAGCGACGGCTCGTCTGGGTGCGGCTGGGAGTCATACCAATACAGCTTCTCCTCACCTTTCCAGACCTCGTAGCCGTACCAGTCAATCACTGCTGGCAGCCGGTTGTAGAGGATGCGCTCACGCAGCGTCAGACGAAAGCCCTGCGCAAAGAGCAGCTCCCCTTCAACACGGCCAAGGTTATGCCGCGCCGGACAAAGACCAAGTTTGATCGCCGCACTGCGGGGAACTGCTCGGCAATGGTGTAGATGAACAGCTCGTAGTCTTCTGGGCTGCGGAGCGGGCTGCTCATGCGGCGACCTGAATCAGCCCTCTCAGGGTGGGAACACGGCTGCCGCGCCGCTGCACGGCATTGCGGTATTCGGCCAGCCGAGACAGCCATGTCTTATAGACGCTGCCCCATTCGCCAAAGTCCAGCATCCATGCGTCGTCCTCCGGCTCCTCGCCTTTGACATAAGCAGCATAGAAGAGGTCGGAGCGGACTCCGTACTTGCGCTCGAAGGACAGGAGGTCTTCTTCAAGCGCATGAATGTCCAGCAGCAGATCGTGCGGTTCCATATCACTCCTCTCCGCCTGCGTCGTCCTCCGGCTCCACATCGCCAGAAGAGCGCGCCAAGATGGACATGTCCACCACCCGCTCGCCCTCACCGAGGTTGATCATACGCACGCCCTGAGTGTTGCGGCCAATGACGCGCATAGAATCCATCGGCATACGGATGACCTTGGCCGAGTTGGCAATCAGCATCACCTGGTCGCTGTCCTCCACCTGCAAGGCACCGACCACCATGCCGTTGCGCTCGCTGGTCTTGATTGTGGAGACCCCTTTACCGCCACGGCTTTGCAGGCGGTACTCAGACACTGCCGTGCGCTTGCCGTAGCCGTTCTCCGTCACTGTCAGGATGGAGGTTGACTCGCATTCGCTCTTCTTCAGCACCACTGCGCCGACTACCGCATCGTCGTCTGTCAGGGTGATGCCCTTGACCCCGGCGGCTGTCCGGCCTACTGTGCGCACGTCATCTTCTTGGAAGTGAATGGACATGCCCTGCCGAGTGACAAGGAAGACCTCGTCCTCGCCTGATGTGATGGCCGCGCAGAGGATCTCGTCATCCTCGCGGATAGTCAGGCCGATCTTGCCCTTGCGCATGGGCCGCTTGTACTCGGCGATGCTGGTCTTCTTGACCACGCCCTTCTTGGTCACGGTGACAATGGACAGTCTCTCATCGGCGTTCGCCAAGTCGGCAACAGGCAGAATAGCAGCCACTTTCTCGCCCTCACCCAGCTCCAGCAGGTTGACTATGGCCCTGCCCTTGGCGGTGCGCCCGCCTTCAGGCAGCTCATAGACCCTGCGCCAGAAGACCCGCCCTAAGTTAGTAAAGAAGAGGAAGGTGTCGAGGGTGGAGGCGGTGTAGAGACCGGAGACGAAGTCATCCTTGCTGTCAGCCATGCCTGCCACGCCCTTGCCACCGCGCCGCTGCGCCCGGTAGAGGCTGAGAGCATTGCGCTTGATATAGCCATTGTGCGAGACAGTCACCACCATCTCTTCAGCAGCGATCATGTCCTCAGGCAGGATCTCGTCCGGCATCTCAATTAGCTCAGTGCGACGGCTGTCGCCGTACTGCTCGCGGATCTCGCGGAATTCGTCGCGGATGATCTGCATGACCAGCGTGTCATCAGCCAGCACCTGCTTCAGATAGGTGATGCGCTCGTTGATCTCCATGTGTTCTTGAATGATCTTGTCGCGCTCCAGACCAGTGAGGCGTTGCAAGCGCATGTCTAAGATGACTTGCGCTTGCAGCTCGGACAGGGAGAAACGCTCCATCAGCCCGGCCTTGGCATCGCTTGGCCCAGCCGCAGCTCGCACCAGCTCAACCACTGGATCGAGGTTGTCCAAGGCAATCTTCAGTCCTGCCAAGAGATGAGCGCGTTCCTCAGCCTTGCCCAAGTCAAAGGCAGTGCGCCGATAGACTACGGTGCGCCGGTGCTCCAAGAAGTGAACAAGCAGCTGCTTGAGGTTGAGTATCTCTGGCCTGCCATTGACAATGCAGAGCATGATCACGCCAAAGCTCTTTTGCAGCGGCGTGAGGGTGTAGAGCTGATTGATGGTCACGTCGGGATTCTCATCCCGCTTCAAGTCCATGACAATGCGCAGGCCGTCACGGTCAGACTCGTCGCGCACCTCGGCAATCGAGGTGATGCGCTTCTCCTTCATCAGCAGAGCGATACGCTGCACAAGGTCAGCCTTGTTCTGCTGGAACGGCACTTCCGTGACCACGATGGCCTCGCCCTCGCCCTTCTTGCGCCGCTCCACGTGCAGCCTGCCGCGCATGACCAGTCTGCCGCGTCCTGTCTCGTAAGCCTCGTAGATGCCCGACCGTCCGCAGAGGAAGCCGCCGGTGGGGAAGTCCGGGCCAGTGATGTGCTCCATCAGCTGGGCCACGTTTAGCTCCGGGTTCCCGCTCAGGGCGATGAGCGCATCCATCAGCTCGCTCAGGTTGTGCGGCGGAATCTTGGTCGCCATGCCCACCGCAATGCCCTCAGAGCCATTAAGGAGCAGGTTCGGGATGCGGGCGGGCAGGACGGTTGGCTCTTGCTGCGAGCCGTCGTAGTTGGGGATGAAGTCCACCGTGTCCTTGTCAATGTCCGCCACCAGTTCCTGATCCAGCCTGCTCATGCGGGCCTCGGTGTAGCGCATCGCCGCCGCTGAGTCGCCGTCCATGGAGCCGAAGTTACCCTGGCCATCCACGAGCGGATAGCGGAGGGAGAAGTCCTGGGCCATGCGCACGATGGTGTCATAGACCGCTGTGTCGCCGTGCGGGTGGTACTTGCCGATCACGTCGCCGACAATGCGCGCCGACTTGACGTAGGGCCGGTTGTGGAATGTGCCCAGCTCGCGCATGGCGTAGAGGCAGCGCCGGTGCACCGGCTTGAGGCCGTCGCGCACGTCCGGCAGGGCGCGGCCAACAATCACGGACATGGCGTAGTCCAGATAGGACTTGCGCAGTTCCTTCTCAATATCAACGGTCTGTATCGCTTCGGGCAGGATTTCGTCCTGCGCTGCTTCTGCTGTGCTCATGCCTTGCCTTGTTTCGTGGTTGTCGGCTGCGGGTCAGCGCAGGCCGTTCTGATTGAAGAATGCGCTGTACTTCTTGTCCGTTCCCTTGATGTGGCCTTGCAGCCAGTCGCGCAGGAAGTACAGGGTGTCGATGGAGACGGTGAGGCGGCCTCCTTCAAAGTCGCTGTGGAACTCAGAGACCTTCTTGACAAAGGCGGTGTGCTCTTTCATGTGCGCCGCTGAATCAGGGTATTTAAACTGAGCAAAGTATTTCTCTTCCACTTTGAAATGGGTGTCGGTGTAGCTGATCAGGCCGCTGATGATTTTACCTAACACATCCTTCCCTTTGCCGCTCTTCATCGCATCATGTAGCTCGTTGATCATCGCCACCAGCTTCTGGTGCTGCTTGTCAATCTCCGCCACATTGACGCTCAAGCTCTCGTCCCAAGTTATCAGACTCATCTTGACACCTCCCGGTTGCTGTTATTGTTTCTGCAAGCTGGTAAGCTCCTCGCCGGACAAGCCTGTGCTAGCCGCGATGACATCCAGCGTAATGCCATGCGCCAGCAGGCTGCGGGCAATGGCAAGTTTTGCCTCGCGCTTTCCTTCTTTCATACCTTTCTCTATGCCTTGCTCTAAGCCTTTCGCCATACCCTTTTCCATCCCCTTCGCCAACCCATCCTTCTCCGCCTTGATCAACGCCCCCTGCTGGAGCATGATGAAGTCTCGGCGTTTGAATTGGACTTCCAGCTCCTCCTCGCTCAGGGCGGCAGTGTTGGCCAGATCAAAGGCTTCCAGCAGCGGCAGCTCGGTGAAGGTCTTGGGGATGAAGTCGAGCGCACCCGCGTTTTTGATGAAGTATATCCACTTGTCCGTGACTGTGCGCAGCTCGGCCTCGCCTTTCTTGAACTTGGGCAGCTCGACAAAGATCAGCTCGATCTCGTCGCTGTATTGGACAAGCTGCTCCTTCTCCCGCAGGTTCCAGTACGAAATCACCTTGTCGAAGTCCTTGAACATCTCGAAGTCGGTGATGGTCAGGGCAATGACCGGCTCTAAGCCCGCATACTGCTGGGAGCGTCTGAGCTGCGAGGAGTAGAGTTTGGCAGCATTGTACAGCACCCGCTTTTCGAAGCCTTCGACATTGAGCACCTGCATCTCGATGATGACTTTAGCTCGATTGGACAGCACTGCCTTCACGTCAACATAGCTGTCCTTCATGCCCTTCAGCGGCGGCACCTGATAGGGATCAACAATGGTCAGATCAGTGATTCTCTCGTCGCCGAAATCAATGATGGCGTTGAGGAAGTCAATCAGAATGCCTTTTGACTGCTCGCTGCCAAAGACCCGCTTGAAAGCGAAGTCGGTTCTCACGTCAAGGAACTGCATGACCTTCTCCTTTCTGCAAAGCGGCTATTTCTCCGCTGGACAAGCCTGTGCTGGCGGTGATGACCTCTATCGCAATGCCATGCGCCAGCAGGTTGCGAGCTATGGCGATTTTCTCCTCATGTCGCCCTTCTTCATGGGAAGACCAAAGCATGGACTGCTGATACGACACATTCTGCATGTATTCATCATAGGCTTTCCGCTGCGGCTCGTCCAGATTCATAATTCGCAGCTTCACGGAAGCCTCCTGAATATGCTTGGCTCTGAAATCAGGCTGCACCTCGCTGTGCTTGAGCATGTAAATCCATTCATCGAGCGCAGACTGCACTTTGTCAGGGAAATCTTCCACGCGGATGAGATAATGCTCAGGGAAAATCTTCCGCACCTCGCTGATGCCGAACAGCTCCTGCTGTTTCTCAGTCAGCGCGAGGATGTCGCCGGTGTGCATGCCGACAAAATTGGTGGAGCCGTAATAGAGATAATCCGTGCCAATGCCAAGGCTGAAATACGTGACGCTGACCGAGATAATCTTTTTGATTTCGCGGTACGGCTGCCCTTTTTCCAAGTATTCGCTCATCAGTTTGGCGACACCGTAGGCGATACGATGAAAGAAGTCGTATTCCGATTTTACCTGCACTTCGATCAGCAGCAGCTCTTTCTTGCTGTTTTCAACCAGCAGATCAACGCGGTTGAATTTGTCGAAGCTGTCTTCTTGATTGCTTTCGCTCTCCAAGAGATTGACCACGGTCACGTCTTCATTCAGCACTGCGCTGAGGAAGCCTTCCAGCACGGAAAAATTGGCCTTGTCGCGCAGGAGCTTTTTGATTGCCCAGTCAAAGCGGATGAGTTTTTCCATATCAGGATAACTTGATATCAATACAGCATTTCTTGTATTTTCTGCCGGAACCGCATGGACACGGATCATTACGACCTATCTTCGTCTTTTGCGATATTTTCTTTCTGCTTTCTTGAGGGAATTCAGTCATTTTTATCGGCGATACGGTTAACTCCTTAGTTTTAAAGAAATTAAGTTGCTCATTTTCTTCTTCATAATACATCCTCTGCTCGTCTGTCCAGTTGCTACAGTCCATAAGATTAAAATCTACAGAAACCATATCGCTATATTCAGGAGGATCCGTCGCTATACCTACTATCGTTGTTAAGTGACTGAATTCGTTTTTTGCTGCCCCACAAGCAATCTTTAATATCTCCAGTCTGAATTGTCTATATTCTTCTCTGGTTACAACAGGATAATGTAGCTGCAAAAATAAATACGCTTTGTTTTTGTAAAAGGAAGGAATCAAAGACACCTTCCTTAAGAAAGAAGGGGCCGAAGGCACTGGTTCAGGGAAGTCTTCTATTGCTTTGATTATTATTTTTGATAATTCACGACGAACAAATCTCGGTTCTTTTGCCATTTCATGGATAGCACTTCTTCCGTCAAAGAGTGTGCTGCTGCCGATCATCCTTCCTTCAAGTGCATATCCGCATGTTTTTTGAATTATATCGTCCCAAAAATATGATATTCTATCTGCTTCTTTCTTTTCTTTATATTCATCTCTCTTGATAAATCCTTCCCAGAAACCTTCAGCAAGTAATCCACCAGTATATCCATTAAATGCAATATAATGTTTGTTAGTTGATTTGTTAAAATTCATAAAATAAACAGCGAGAAGGTCTTCATCGCCGCTATAAACAAATAATTCATATTTATTTATAGCTTCTGTTTTTGCATTCAAATACTCTGAGAAATCATATATTGTATCAAGCTCATCAAAGATAAGTTTAAGATTAAAACTATCAAAAATATGAACAGGATTTTCTTTGTCTACATGAATAAAAAACGGTTTTTTTGTATTGTTGGCATTTTCCTTCCTGCTATACTCCATTGCTAAACTGCCGTAGCTGTCTCCACCGAAAAAATTTCTGCAAGTCTCTTCGGCTCCATGCGCAATTATTATTTTATGAATCTTCGCTTGGTTATAGTCAAATTTTATAGGCAAAGGAATCTCTAATTTTTGATCAAGAAATATTTTTCTCCCGCTTCTGATGTATCTTTCCACACCGTTGGCGGTTTGTATCTGCTTATCGATAACTTCTTTTTTCCAGCGATTCCAGATTACATTAATATCTTTTTCTTTATTATCAAGAATACGACTTGATCTATCGAAAAATACAAAAATATTATCCTCAAAAACTGCCAAAACATCGCATAATTCTACTTGCTTTTCATTAAACGGATTCGGATAACTCCATAACTTTAGAAAAGTTTTATCGCAGAGATTTGCTAACAGCCTTTCCGAATCATTTACTCCTTCTGATTTAATTATCATGTTCTATCTCAAAAAATTTAACTGTCTAATTATTCAATATCAATAACTACACTGCATCTTCATACATCTATCTCGAAAACTTCCTCGTCGCCAATCTACGCTTGGACGAGCAACTGATTCGGATGAGGCTGCATCAACGTTGGCAGTCCAGCTCCGATCTTTTCAAGGCAGTCTCCTTTTCTTCCGCGCTCAAGCCCTCTTTTAGAAAGGACAGGCACTTTTCTTAAGAGGGCGTGCCTTTTCAAGAAAAGCTCCTCTCCTTTTTTAAGGAGGACATCTGCTTTTAACAAAAGGCCATGCCCTTTTTTTAATAAGGCAACTTCCTTTAACGAAAGGGGCACCTCTCTTTAAAAGAGGACACGTCCTATCGTAAAACAGAGACCTTCTTTTCAAAAGAGGGCAGGCACTTTCGTCTAACGGGGCCGCGCATTTGTTCCGTAGCCCCGGTTGTTTGCCGAATTGAGCTGCCGCCATTTCGGCAGCATCCGTTCATACATCCAACTCCGAAACCTCCAGCGCGTGGTTCTGGATGAACTCGCGCCGTGGCTCCACCTTATCGCCCATCAGGGTGACAAACAGATCATCCGCAGCCTCGGCATCTTCAATTCTGACGCGCAGCAGGGTGCGGTTGGCCGGGTTCATCGTCGTTTCCCAAAGCTGTTCGGGGTTCATCTCGCCCAAACCTTTATAGCGCTGGAGGTGACTGCCCCGGAAGGTCTCCTCACGGACGACGCGAATCAGCTCGCGCCAGTTTTTGGCCGGGATTTCCTTCTCCTGACCAGAAGCGGCGTTCTTGCAAAGGGTGAAACTGCTGCCGACATGCTCCCTGATTTCAGGATAGAGATCAAGACCGAGCCGGTATTCGGGAATCAGCGGAATATGCGGCCCGATGACCGCGCGGGTGTGGGCCAAACCTTGGAAGGCCGCCTCCGCCTCAAAGCAGCTGGGCCGGGTCGCGCAGACGCGGATGCCGCTGGTGACGGCATTGATGCTGGATAGCTCTGCCAGCAGCCCGTGCAGGAACGCTTCTTCCTTGAACTGATCCGCTGAATGGACATCGTTTTCGAGCAAGAAGAGAGTGAGCTGCTCCTGAATGTTCATCCGCTCCAAGAAGGTGCTGATGCGCTCGAACAGAGTCAGCTTCTTCAGCAAACTGACTAACTCTTGCCCGGCCAGCTCGCTGCCGTTCTCCAGGCGGACTTGCACAAACTGCGCCGCCTGGTCGTAAAGGTGGTTGTTGAGCGCGTCCTCATCAAGGAAATACTGCTCCTTCTTGCCCCGGCCCAAGCGGTAGAGCGGCGGCTGGCCGATATAGACATAACCTTGCTCGACCAGCGGCAGCATCTGGCGGTAGAAGAAGGTGAGGAGCAGAGTGCGGATATGCGCGCCGTCCACATCCGCGTCCGTCATGATGATGATCTTGTGGTAGCGCAGTTTGCTCGCGTCAAACTCCTCCCGCCCGATGCCGGTGCCCATCGCGGCGATCAATTGCTTGATCTCCTCAGAGTCGAGTATCTTGTCGAAACGGGCTTTTTCCACGTTCATGATCTTGCCGCGCAGGGGCAGGATGGCCTGGATGGAGCGGTCGCGGCCTTGCTTGGCACTCCCTCCTGCTGAATCTCCTTCCACGAGAAACAACTCCCGCTCTGCCGGATTCTTTGACTGGCATTCAGCCAGCTTGCCTGCCATCAGCAGAGAGATGCCGTCTTTCTTGCGCGACAAATCCCGCGCCTTCCGCGCCGCTTCTCTGGCCCGCGCTGCCTCAACCGCCTTGCTGAGTATCTGCCGCGCCACCTGCGGGTTGCGCTCCAAGTAATCACCAAGCTGCTCGGTGCAGATGGAAGCGACAATGCCCTTCACCTCCGAGTTGCCCAGCTTGGTCTTGGTCTGGCCCTCGAACTGCGGATTCGGCACCCGCACCGAGATAATCGCGGTCAATCCCTCGCGCACATCGTCGCCCTCCATCTTCTCCTTCATGTGCTTGGGCACAATGTCGTCGGTGGCGTACTTGTTGATGCACTTGGTCAGCGCGGCGCGGAAGCCCGCCACATGCGAGCCGCCTTCGCGGGTGTTGATGTTGTTGACAAAGGAGGCCAGCCGCTCGGTGTAGCTGTCAACATATTGCAGACAGACCTCGACCTGCACCTGCTCCTGCTCGCCTTCAAGAAAGATCGGCTGCGGATGAATCGGGGTGCGGTTGCGGTTAAGGTGCTCAACATATTCAACCACGCCGCCCTCGTAATGAAACAGATCTTCGGCCCCGCTCTGCTCATCCTTCAGGGAAATATGAATGCCCCGGTTGAGAAAAGCCAGCTCGCGCAGCCGGTTGAGGACGATCTCGTATTTGAAAGCGACGGTCTGGGTGAATATCTCCGGGTCTGGCTTGAAGGTGATGGTGGTGCCGGTGTGCTCGCTCGTGCCGACCACTTCCAGCTCGCTGGTCTTCGCGCCGTAGGAGAAGGTCTGCCGGTAGAGCTTGCCGTTGCGCCGCACCTCAGCGGTCACATGGGTGGAGAGTGCATTGACCACTGACACGCCCACGCCATGCAGTCCGCCGGAAACCTTGTACGAAGAATGGTCGAACTTGCCGCCTGCGTGCAAGGTGGTCAGCACCAGCTCAAGAGCGGTCATGTTTTCCGTCGGGTGCTTGTCAACCGGAATGCCGCGTCCGTTGTCTTCGACCGAGCAAGAACCGTCTTCGAGGAGGATCACGCTGATCCGGTTGCAATATCCGGCCAGCGCCTCGTCAATCGAGTTGTCCACCACCTCGTAAATCAGATGATGCAGCCCTTCCTCCGCCGTGTTGCCGATATACATGGACGGACGCTTACGCACCGCCTCAAGCCCGTCAAGAACCTTGATCTGATCCGCCCCGTAGGACGAGTTTTCCTGTTCGCTCACTTGGTTGCCTTTTTTGAAGAATTAATACGAAACGCGGCAGAGTTGCGCAGCGGCAGCCAGCATCCTGCCGGAAGCGGCTTATCATACCATATTTCTGCTGAAAACGGGGAAAAATCTCCTGATTGCAAAGGATTTTATCAGGAGAGCGAGGCGTGACAAAAGGGATGTTTGCGAAAAAAGATGGCTTTAAATCCAGCAGGTGATTCAAGGCGTGGAATAGAGCTTACAGATAAGCAAGAGGATCAGATAGCATCTGTTCTTGTGCAGTCAGCTCTCCAGAAAAATCCAAGAGATGCAGGCCACGTGATGAGCGTGAAGTTCTCAACGGAATTTTATAGATCTTGGCAAGATTTGTCAGCAAGGTAGTTGCATCAAAACCTCTGCCCTGCTGTTTTAGACCTCTTCTGGCTCGAATGCTACTCGCGAGGAAAGAAGTTTTGCTTGGCCGCAAAGGAGTTCTGCCGACTTGGAGAGAAGTTTGGCCAAGCAGAAAAGGAGTCTGGCCGATTACCAAAGGAGTTTTGCCGACTGAGAAAGGAGTTCGGCTCAGTTGCAAATGAGTTCTTCCGACTCACCAAGGAGTTTTACTCGGCCAAACTCCTTTACAACTGAGGAAAAATGGAATGTTTTGCCATATAAATCCATACATCATTGCATGATAAAAGCCGGTGACTTCTGCATCACCGGCTTTTGTACAACAAAGAAGTTGCCTTCTATTTTTCAGCAGCCTTCAACCGGCTTCTCTACCTTTACCTGTACTTCTACATTATCACCTGCTTTCAGCTCGGGCTTCGTGCAGGTCATAGTCACCTTGTCGCCTTCTACAACATCAACCTTACAGGTCTCTTTTTTGGCTGCGGCAAAAGCGATGACAGCGGTAGCGACAAAAGCTGTGGCCATAACTGCGGAAACGATCTTCTTCATAAGAAATCTCCTGGAATAATTTTCTACTGTAAAATTTCCGGGTTAGAGAAACCGGATAACATTTTCGATTAACTGTAATGCGTTTGCCTCGGCTTGTCAAGATGAAACCTCCATCTTCGCCTGCCGCCGCAGAAGGTCGCTGCTACTTCTCTGCCATTACCTGCTCAATGTCCACCTGAAGAACGCTACTGGGGACATAACCAGGATAATACTTGACCACATCGCCTTTGCGGTTGATCAGAAAAGAGGTGGGAATACCCGAAATACCGCCGAATCCCGTCAGAACACTTGCATCGGCCATGGCCACAGGGTAGTTAATCTTCTCCTGCTCAATCAGGTTTTTCACTCCCGCAGGCCCGGTCTCGTCAACAGAGATACCGAGCATGGAAAAGCCCTTGCTGCTTAACTTTTCTTGCAGCTTGATAAAATCTGGAATTTCTTCCCGGCAGGGAGGGCACCAAGTAGCAAAAAAGGTAACGAGCAGCACCTTATTCTTAAAATCATCGCTGCTGATTTTTTTGGCATCAGCAACAGCAGAGAGCGAGAAAGAGGGCATAGCTTTGGCAGCCAGCACCGGATTGCCGGGCAGCAAGAGGAGCAGAGCAGCCAGGGCCACTGCTTTAATTTTTGTCATTGGATACATTAGAATACCTGTTCGTGGTTATGGAGAGAAGGAACAACACGGAAAAAGTCTGCATTTTTTCCTAGCTGCACCTTTTTTAACTCCATCAGTGCTGTTTTGTCAACCCAGGAAGGTGAGGGCATGTTCAAGAAGAAGGCAGGCTGCTGCGGAATGCTTCTTGCAGCCTGCCAGAGTAACGGTCACGAGCGGGAGTAATCAAACGTCATCTTGCCCTTACTATAGCCAATACGCGCTTTGCCTCCCTTGCTCAGTTTGCCAAAGAGAATCTCCTCGGTCAGCACGTCGCCGATCTCTTTCATGATCAACCTGCGCATGGGCCGGGCACCAAAGGCCGGGTCATAGCCCTGCTCGGCCAGCCTTTTGCGGGCAGTTGGGGTCAAGGTGATGGTCACGTTTTTGTCAGCTAGCTGGCCTTGTAGCTCCAGAATCATCTTACCAACGATCCGCTCTACCGCTCCCATCTCCAGGGGATGGAAAGTGATGATGCTGTCCAAGCGGTTCCTGAATTCTGGTGAGAACAGATTCTTCAACGCCTTCTGCTCCTTGCCTTTGGAATCGCCAGTGAAACCGATGGTGCGCTCAGTCATCTCCCGCGCCCCTGCGTTGGTGGTCATGATCAGGATCACGTTGCGGAAATCTGCCCGCCGCCCGCTGTTGTCGGTCAGGGTGGAATGATCCATGACCTGAAGCAGGATCGAAAAGACATCTGGGTGGGCCTTTTCGATCTCATCCAGCAGCAGCACAGTGTGCGGGTGCTTGCGGATTGCATCGGTGAGCAGGCCGCCCTGTTCAAAGCCGATGTAGCCCGGAGGTGCGCCAATCAGCCGCGACACCGCGTGCTTTTCCATATACTCGCTCATGTCGAAGCGTTCAAAATGAACGGACAGCGACTGGGCAAGCTGGCGGGCTACCTCGGTTTTGCCCACACCAGTGGGGCCGGCAAAGAGGAAGGAGCCAGCAGGGGCATTGGGATTGCCCAGCCCAGCCCTGGCCCGTTTCACTGCCCGCACCACTTCAACCACCGCCTCGTCTTGGCCGAAGATAACCGACTTTAGGTCTTTTTCGAGATAGCGTAGCCCCTCGGTCTGGTTGTTGACCTTGGAGACCACCGGAACCCTCGCCATTTTAGTGACAATCGCCTCCACGTCAGCCATCGTCACGGTCGTACCGATTTTCCCAGCCAGCCGCATCGACGCGCCAACCTCGTCCATTACGTCGATGGCTTTGTCGGGCAGAAAGCGGTCGTTGATATAACGATTGGCCAGCTCGGCAGCGGCCTGAATTGCCTCATCCGCATATTTGAGCTGATGATGCTGCTCGTAGCGGGGTTGGAGACCGCGCAGGATGGCGCAGGTGTCCTCTACTGATGGCTCTTCCACGTCGATTTTCTGGAAGCGACGCGACAGGGCACGGTCTTTCTCGATATGATTTTTGTACTCCTCATAGGTGGTCGAACCGATGCAGCGGATGGTTCCGGCCTGAAGCGCGGGCTTGAGTAGGTTGGAAGCATCCATTGAGCCACCACTGGTCGCGCCTGCGCCAACGATGGTGTGCATCTCGTCGATGAAGAGGATGGCCTTGTCCATCTTTTCAATGGTGTTCACCACCGCCTTCAGCCGCTTCTCAAAATCGCCCCGGTACTTAGTGCCGGCCACCAGCGATCCCATGTCGAGCATGTAAATCGTTGTGTCCTGAAGCAGGGACGGAACTAACTTGGCCGGATCAGGCTGGGCAGACTTACGGGTCACAGCGTCCTCGTGAATGCGCAGGGCAAGTCCTTCGGCAATAGCGGTCTTGCCCACGCCCGGTTCGCCGACCAAGAGCGGATTGTTCTTGCGGCGGCGACAGAGCACCTGCATCATTCGTTCCAGCTCGCGATCCCGACCGATCAGAGGGTCAATCTTGCCCTTAGCAGCCAGTTCAGCAAAGTTGACTGTATATTGCTCTAGCGGATCCTCGCCTTCGTTTTTTTTCTTCTGCTCCTTGGCTGGGCTGTCCGGTTGCTCTGGCGGCCTCGACGAGGGCAAGGAATCATTCTTAGCCGCGCTCTCAGCCATGTGATGGGAGAGATACTCCATCACCTCCAGCCGACCTACGCCCTCGCTGCCGAGGAAATAGACCGCGTGCGAATCCGGCTCGGCAAAGATGGAGACCAGCACATCGCCGGTATCAACCTCCCGCTTGCCTGCGCTCTGGACATGGTTGACCGCCCTCTGGAGGACGCGGTTGAAGGCCACAGTCTGAGACGGCTCGGTCTTGCCAGTCTGTAAAACCGGAATTCCAGCGGCAAGGAATTCCTCTAGCCGCTCCTTGAGTGAGTCATTGTTGCCGCCGCATTTCTCAATGATGTGGGTGGTCATGTCATCATGCAGCAGCCCCCAGAGCATGTGTTCAACGGTCACATACTCATGCTTCTTCGATTTCGCTTCTTTGATGGCCTTGATGAGGGCCAGCTCTAATTTTCGGCTTAACATGATGGCATCTATATGAATTTAAATTTTAGTCTGTTCAGGCTTCAGGTCCGTTCCAGGGAGCATTTCAGGGGATACTGATTCTTCCGGGCCAATTGATGCACTTCAGCGACCTTGGTTTCGCCGATCTCACGCGAATACACACCTGCCACACCGTGCCCTTGATGATGAACATTGAGCATGATCGCGGTGGCCTCTTCCGTGTCCTTGCCGAAAATCGTCACAAGGATCATGACGACGAAATCCATGGTCGTGTAGTCGTCGTTATGCAGAAGCACCTTGTACAAGGGCGGCTCTGTAAGCCGTTCCCTGTCTTTGACTAAGGTCTCTTCTCTGGTTCCTGAATGCGTTGTGGTGCTCATCTTCCCAGCGGCCTGCTGCGTCCGCGTGCTAAGGTTGCGCTCCGACTCTTTTGCCCCGCGCGCAGGGGCCTGTCGGAACAGGAAAGAACATCTTCCTTCTTTGTATTGTATAATGCCCGATTCCGATTTTGCAAGTTTCCTTTGTCCGAAGCTGCGGTTATCATCATCTTATCATCATGGAGAGCAATAAATGCTGCACCACAGTGTCGGCAAGCACTGGCGAGCCTTTCAGTCGCCGATCAGCAGCGAGGAGCAATTGCAGCCACTTCCTAAGTTGCGGCAGGCTGAAGGCAGAGGCAGTTTTAAATTTCATATACACCGCAAAAGGGTGACCAGACAGCTCGCTCTGCCAGCGCGGGTTAGCCTTGAGCAAAGGCAGGCACTGTTCCTGAAAGACATTCGGCGCAATGCCGGGCCGATAGCGATACTGCTCTTGTTCTTGCAAAGCACGAAAAAGAAGCAGACTGCGGGTGAAATTGCGTAGAGTAGCCAAAACTGCTAGCCCATGAATGCCATTTTCTTGCAGGCGGCCTGCGATCAGCAGAGCCTTATCCAAATTCAAATTACCCACTGCCTCGGTCAGCTCGAAAACCGCTTCTTCACGAGTGCGGCCCACCATTCGGTTGAGGTCATCTAAGGTAATTCTCGGCGCATTACCAACTGACAGAGCCAGCTTTTCCGTTTCCATCATAGCTGCGCTGGGATGAAAGCCTACTCGCTCGAGCAGCTGTTCCATCACGCCTTTATCGAGAGTCTTGCCAAGGTCTTTCAGCACCTTGTCGATTTGCTCGCGTAGCACAGCCTCTTGTTCTTTTTTTGCCTGCGAGGAAGAGCCGGTGTCAACGCTCAGATCGAGCACGGCAAATTTTGCACTAAAGGCCTTATACAGCTTCTTGCGCTTATCAACCTCTTCCGCGAGTAGCAGCAACGTATTGTTCTTCGGGAGACCGCTTTCTAAAGCCGCCAGCAACAGCTCTCCCGCATCTCCAGGAGAAAGGCCTGATTTCGCGACCTCCATCTGTTCAAGCAGCGAGGCTGTCCAGTTCAGATTGCCTGCGGGTTTGGCAAAGCCAAAGCATTTTTTCCACTGCTCATTGCTTAAACTCCCCGGATCATCCGCGCTATCAAGCCCGGCAGCAGCGAGCATGGCGCGTAGCTGCTTGGCTGCTTTGTCCTGATTGCCCTCTTCCCAGGCTTTGACCGCCTTTTTCCAGATCGACTCCGCTACGTTTTTGGAGAGAAAGAGCCTACTGCCGTTGACCCGGAAGACCTGTCTGCCACCAAGCAAACTGAAACTGCGCAGTTTGGCCAAGGTGGTGCTGTGGTCTTCGCTGTCACCGTCTATCGCGTGTACTGTGCCGCCTTGAACGCAGAGAGCTGCGCTGATTTGCTCGGCAGCTTGCTGGCAAAGCGAGCGTTCGCCAAAGAGCAGCAAGGCCGGAAAAGGGCTGCTACCGTTGATCTCGCGGAGCAGGTCGTTCAGCTTGCTGCGGTCGTAAAGGGGCATGTTCGGGCCGGGTGCGCTGGGTGCATATTTAAACCTTCTGCATGGGGTTTAGCACTGGCCGGGAAGATTGTCAAAAGATAAAAGCCGATTTCCGCCGGTTTAGTTCCGAAAAACGGCCTGGGCTGCTGTCGCAAAGAACAAAACGCGTTGCGCAGGTGATCCACTGACAAAAATTGTCAGCGACTGACAAATTTTGTCACTCAACGTATCAAGTATTGCCTGTTTTATAAGGATAAGATATAGAATTGATAACCATTCTCGCATCTTTTTTCCGCTCTCTTGTTTATTTATCCACCTGACTTCTTGCTATTTTTCATACAGAAGACATGCTCTTTGAAATTTATTTCTCCTTATAAACAATTTCTGGCACAGATATTGCTTAATTGAAAAAAACAACTTTCTGAGAATAATCTCAGAAAGGATAATAAGCAATAAAGAAGGAGAGAAATCATGAAGCGGTATCAGGTATCTTGCATGTCGGCAGTTGCTCTTGGATTAGTATCAGTGATTTCAGCTCATGCTGAATCTGTATCTTGTTCAGTTAATCTTGATCAGGGCACGCACAATTGTGGGAGCATTCCTGAGATTGCAATTCAATCATTGACACAAGCCACTGCCGGTCAACCAGGAACAGGAAAGGCTCTTGTCAAGGTTACTCTTGATGGCGCAGCCAATCCTTCTCTCTACAAAGAAGCCAGTTTTCAGGTGAGATATACCCAACCAAGTACGGGTTGGACGGTCAATATTGGTGACTCAAGCACAAACGACGGTTACAAGGGTGATTCTGGAACCCAGAGCAACGATGCAGAGATGCAGATTGTCAACAGCTCAATGGCCGCTTACGCAAACGACGACAACCCTGCTGGAAATCCATTGCTGAACTATACATTGACAGGAGGAAGTTCAGATATCACCTTACGGGTAAAAGATAAATTCTTAGGATGGAGCCATCCAAGTCGAGTTGGAGAGCTTAATTCTCAATATCTTTACGCTCTCAATGATCAGAATGATGCTACCGGGCCGAGAAACAATGATATCTATGCAGCGTTTAACAGAACCATACGATCTCGTAGTGATCGAACAGGCACAGGTGTTGGCAGCGTCGTCATTGAATTGAAACCCGTCTCTACTGTTCCCACCGTGACTTCTTTAACAGGCCGGGTATGGATGGACCGTAATCTTGGTGCTTCACGGGCAGCAACCAGCCTAACAGATGCGGAGGCTTATGGTGATTTGTACCAATGGGGCAGATTGACGGATGGGCATGAGAAACGGACAAGCAGCACCACAACGACGCTCAGTTCCAATGATGTCCCGAGTAATGGGAATTTTATTGCAACATCAGTGAAGCCGTATGATTGGAGAAATCCGCAAAACGATAATTTATGGCAGGGCGTATCTGGGATCAACAACCCTTGTCCCGCCGGATTTCGGCTACCAACCAGAGAAGAGTTTTGGGCAGAGATAACACAGTATGGCAGTGCTTATGATGCATTGTTTAATTCTCCAATAAAGCTAACCGCTTCAGGCCTCCGTGGCTATACAGCAGGTGCTCCAATTTACGAAGGTGTCAGCGGCAACTATTGGACCAGTTCGATTGATAACAGCTTTAACGCTGGCGGAGTTAGTAATAACAGCTTTGCCTGGTATCTTACCTTCGATAAATCCTTTGGTCTTAACATGTACGGCACCGGTCGTTCGGATGGCTTCAGCGTCCGCTGTATCCAGGCACTTCCAGGAGAATAATTCCGCCAATCACTCCCGCTGCGTCTTCTTATCAAGGCGCAGCGGCCTTTTATCTCGCCATCTCATTTCCCTCTCGCCCAATCCGCTACTTCGTTCGCCTTCCTCTTCGTTTTGCGTGCCAAGTTTTAGGTTTTCAACGAGGCATCGCCCAGTTCGGATACCGTATTTGCAACTTCAAATGCCGCATCCTGAGTTTCAAATGAGGCATTTGCAACATCGAATGCCTCATTCGAAGCTTTAAACGCGGCGTTTTAAACACCGAATACCACGTTTGACGTTTCAAGTGCCTCATCCTAGGTTTCAAACGAGGCATTTGAAGCATCGAACGCCGTATTTGAAACTTCAAATGTCACGTTCCAAGCATCGAATGCTTCATTTGATGCTTCAAATGCCTCATTCGAAGCTTCGAATACGGCATTCGAAGTGGCAAAAGACCCGCTTGAAACAGGGCGTAAGCGGTTTAGAATCTGGAGAGAGAAGAAATTTACTGAGACAAATCAGTATAAAAGGCCGGATTAAAGCGCATTGATCGTCGCTTCACTCTTGCGAACTAGCATTCTGCATTGCCGAAAGAATGCCAACCGAAAAAATGAAGTACATCCGCGCTGAACGCTCCATAGTTGCCAAAATCAGCAGGCAGAGGTTATAGTGAGGGCAATTGATCCACTTTCTACTTCCGGCCAACACTCTATGTCCTCATTCCGCAAACCCTTTCGCCTTCTTGCCGCCCTGCCCTTTATCCTCTTCCTGATCGGCTATCTTGTTTATCAGGAACGACAGACCGAACGGCCTGAACAGATCGAAGTGACCACGGCTGGTTTTCTTGAAATGTGCTTGTCTTGCCACAAAGACGAGCAACCTGATCCAGCGCACGCGGCCCAGGTCATCGGTTGCTCGCCTTGTCATCTCGGCGATGCCGCTGCTATTGACAAAGACAAGGCCCACAAGGGCATGGTGCTCAATCCAGGCGACCTGCGCGTGGTTGAGAAATCCTGCGGCAAGGCAGGCTGTCACCCAGCAGATGTCCAGAAGGTGAAAAACTCCCTTATGGCCACCAATCGAGGCATTCTTTCCACCCTGCTGTATTATTGGGGCGAGCGAGACACTCAACACGCCGGCATTACCGTTGAACAACTTCTTAAAAGTGGCGAAAACTCTCTGGCCTTAGATTATTATCGTAAGCTCTGCGCTACCTGCCATCTCTGGAAGCAGAAAAACGACCTGCCCGATAAGCCAGAGCTAAAGTTTTTCAATGAAAAAGGCGGCGGCTGTTCTGCCTGTCATTACATCCCAGCCAAAGGTGATCAACGAACAACCGTAACCTCGTTTGAAGACAAGAAGCTGGAGGGTAAAAAGCCGCATCCGTTGACGAGCAAGAAGGTGCCGGATGAGAATTGCATTCGTTGCCACAATCGTTCAGGCCGAATTGGGATTTCTTATACTGGTTTGTTTGAAGGGGAAGGATACGGCACCCCGTATGAGCAGGGCAAGTTATCCTCAAAGCGGCTACCAGGAGGACGTTTTTACCTGGAAATCGCTGAAGATGTGCATCACACCAAAGGCATGTCCTGCATTGACTGCCATACCCGCGAAGAGATTATGGGCGATGGTACGCAGTATGTTCATTATGAAGAACAGTTGGAGATTAGCTGCGCAGGTTGTCACACCAAGGCACCAGGCTTGACCCGCAAGGGCCGAAAAATCACCAATATCAAGCAAGAAAAGGACGGTGGCTTTGTGCTGACAGGTCGCAATGACGGCCAAGTCCGCCCGCTCAAGCCGCCTAAGCAAGATGCCTGCGCCTATCCCGGCCACAAACGCCTAACCTGCGAGTCCTGCCATTCCACTTGGGTACCGCAATGCTATGGTTGTCATGTCAAACGCGACATGACTGATACCCATTTAGACAAACTGAGTTTACAGGAAACGCCGGGCTGGTGGAAAGAAAGCCGCTCCTATATCCGCTACGAACAACCGATGTTAGGTGTCTGGAAAGACAAGGTGGTGATCGTCACCCCTGGTTGCCAAGATGTTGTCACCTTGATCGACAAGAACGGCAAGGTTGAGGGCGGCTTTAATCGCTTCACGATGGCAGCCATTAATCCCCACACCACCCAGGCACAAGGTCGCGCCTGCGCCGATTGCCATACCTCAACGAAAACCGTCGGCCTTGGCCAAGGCACGGTGACAAAGAAGGATGGGAAATGGGAATTTTATCCGGTGGATCAAGGCGTGGATACGCTGAAAGGCCGTACCGTGCCGCTGGATGCCTTTGTCACCATTGATGGCAAGCAACTCCAGCATGGTTCGCGGCCTGATTTGCGCCCGTTTAATGCCGAAGAACTGCGGCGTATCCTGCGGGTTGGCCTTTGTCTGCAATGCCATAAGCGGTACGATGATCCAGCCTATCGGGATTATGATGCAAAGCGGGCTTGCCCAAAGTATGTGGAGCCGTAAGCGAGGCTGGACAAATACCCTACGACCTGTTCTATAGAGATCTAACTGCGAACTTTCGCTTGATACAGCGCGAGGTGTTAAAGCAGAGAGGAAACACCACTCATACAGCCACAGAGAGCCGTCAGCCGTTCGCACCTTGGTTGTTTGCCGCTTGCATCGCTCTAAAGTCAACTGGAATCGGGGCAATTCCAACAGAAATCAAGGCGATTCCAATCGGAATCGACCTAAAGTCAATTGGAATTAGGGCAATTCCTGTTGACATTGAACCAATTCCAACAGGAATCAAGGCGATTTCAATCGGAAACGGCCTAAAGTCAATTGGAATCGGGGCAATTCCTGTTAACATTGAGCCAATTCCAACAGGAATCAAGGCGATTCCAATTTGAAACGGCCCGATGTTAATTGGAATTAGGGCAATTCCAGTGTGCATCAGGCCGTTTTCGGCTGCTCTTCGGCAGAAAACGTGGTATATTTATTCAAGAAAATCTACAGCGGAGCGTATCTCGACCGCAGCCAGACAAAAAAACACAGGATCACAGAAAAGGAACCAACACTGCGGGTGTAGATTGTTCAGGCAGGGCGAACTTCAGCCCATCAAGGGAAAACTCGCGGGGCAAGC
>NZ_JBLWEO010000020.1:0-4186 GCF_048287395.1 Candidatus Electronema sp. PJ
CTGGAATCGTCTGTGGCAGGTTTGGTACGGCGGGTATCGCTCAGGCAGGTCTTTCCACGGCGCGCCGGGGCGCAGCACCCATAAAATGCCGTTCAACACTTCGCGCGGATCACGCGGCTTGCGGCCACGGGAATCTTTCTTACACATCAACTGCAAGATGACCGGCTCTATTTTTATCCATTGTCTGTCGGTAATTTCCATGCGGAAAATTTAACAAATTTAATGGCATTATTCTAGTTTATTTTGAGATAGGTTCGCATTAGCTCAACGGCAGCAAGTAAAGCCGACTGAAGAGTTCAGGGCGTATATAGCTGTAGCGATATAAAATGATCATATTATATCGCTGCGGCTATACTTAGGGAATAAAACGTGTCCGCTATTGCGAAGACAGGTCAGGCCCCCCGCATGGCCTGGTTCATCACTATGCGCCATTGGCGATAATCACCGTCGCTGGCGGCAACGTCACTGTGGATCATGATCTCCGGCGGCAACTACATTGTGGCTGGACACCGATCTTGTAAAGTTCACGTCTCATGCTGGGCAAAGCAGGCGCCTCTTCCCAGTTGCCTTTCCCCGCCGCATCCTGTATTTTTCCCTGCAACAAACTGATGTTCACGCCGGGCAGCCTCTGAGCTGTTCCGGCCTGCCCTTTTCATTTCTTCCGCAAAACCATCATGCTGAACGTTGGCATCATCGGGGCATCCGGCTACACCGGCGTTGAACTTGCCCGCATTCTTTCCGTCCATCCTGAAGTCCGGCTGGCTGTGGCCACATCGCGCCAGTATGCGGGCAAGCCGCTTTCCGCCGTCTTTCCCAACCTGCGCAAGCGGGTGGATTTGCTCTGCGAGGACTTGACCCCAGAGCAGCTTGTTGACCGCGCTGATTTCTTCTTCGCCGCAGTGCCGCACAAGACGGCGATGGCCCTTGTGCCCACGCTTCTGGCTGCTGGCAAGAAGGTGGTTGACCTGAGCGCAGATTTTCGCATCCGCGACGCGGCAGTGTATGAGCAATGGTATCAGCCACACACATGCCCGGAGCTGATCGCCGAGGCTGCCTACGGCCTGCCAGAGCTGTACCGCGAGCAGGTGAAGCAGGCTCGGCTGGTCGCCAATCCCGGCTGCTATCCCACCTCGATCATTCTTGGTCTAGCCCCGCTGCTGCGCGAAAAGCTGATTGACCCGTCCACGCTGATCATTGACTCCAAATCAGGCACGTCCGGCGCAGGACGCTCGGCCAGCGTGGATACTCTTTATTGTGAGGTGGCCGACGGCTTCCGGGCCTACAAGGTCGGCGGCACGCACCGCCACATCCCGGAGATTGAGCAGGAGCTATCCGCGCTGGCCGGAAGCAAGGTGATAATCTCCTTCACCCCGCATTTGCTGCCAATCTCACGCGGCATCCTCAGCACCATCTACGCCAGCCTCAGCAGCACGGTCAGTGAGCAGGACATTCAGGCTTTATACGAAAGCACCTACAACGACGAAGCCTTTGTCCGCATCTGTCCCGCCGGAACCTTCCCCGCAACCCAGCATGTGCGCGGCAGCAACTGCTGCGACATCGGCGTGAAAGTTGATGCCAGAACCGGGCGGGTTATTGTCATGTCGGCGATTGACAACATCGCCAAGGGCGCGTCCGGCCAAGCAGTGCAGAACATGAACCTCATGAACGGCTTTGCCGAAGACTGCTCCATCCGAGGAGCCGCCTTTTTTCCGTGAGGCCGCTTGCAACGCGCAGCTATTCTGCGCAGCGGAAGCCAGCTTGCACGAAATGATGATCGAAGGTCAGCGCGGTGCTGATCTGCATTTCCCGCATCACCACAAACGACAGGCAGTCAACTAATCCCCACGTTTTATCCTGATACCGATCAAATAGGTTTACCGCCTGCTTGAACAAAACGGGGTTCATGTGTACTAACGTCATCTCATCAGCGTCCTGAAAGGCGTGAATAAGCTGGCTGCATTGGCGGCGGGCGATGCGCGACAAAGCATTGCCCGCTTCCAGCAGAACAGCATCGGTTGTCACCAAAGGATATCCGCTGCACCGCTCCGCCAAGCTCAAGGCACGCCGATGATGATTGTCGTTCTCGTTGATCAAGGCGATGACGTACCCTGTGTCAACAAACAGAGGCTCAAGCATTTTTTTCGCCGTTCAAGTAGGCATCAATATTTTCCGCAAAGTCCGCAGGCCCGCTGATTTTAATCTCCTGCAACCGTGCCAGCAAGGAAGCCTTCGGCTTCGGC
The DNA here is from genome assembly GCF_048287395.1 of Candidatus Electronema sp. PJ. Taxonomy (NCBI): domain Bacteria; kingdom Pseudomonadati; phylum Thermodesulfobacteriota; class Desulfobulbia; order Desulfobulbales; family Desulfobulbaceae; genus Candidatus Electronema; species Candidatus Electronema sp. PJ. The sequence goes on from NZ_JBLWEO010000020.1 coordinate 2,241, forward strand.
GGCGCAGCTTCCTCGTCAACAATCACAATCACTCGCACCGATTTGTCATCCCATGCCTGACGGTACGCATCTGGAATGGTGACGGTCACTCTGCCGTCACGGGCAATCGCGTTTAGTTCAATGGCATTCATGTTCATTTGCTCCGTTCATGTTGCAATCCGCACCGGCGGCAAGACCGTGCCTGCTTATCCTTTCTACCTTGTTGAGCGGAGAAAAGCAAGAGGCAGGAGCTGACGCAACAGTTCCGGTTTCTGACGCATCAGGCCCTTATATAAGCAGGCGGCATAGTGTATTGTATCTCTTAGATCATGGGATGATATTGGTTCGTCCCACCAACTGACCTTCCAAAGGAGTTCATCATGACTAAGAAGATCGTTCTGTTTTCATTGCTCTGCTTTTTTGCGCTTAATTTCACTGTAGCATTAGCGGAACCTACATTAGCGGAACCTGCTGAGTCTGCTGAACAATGTCCAGGTCGATGCCATAAATAAGCAGAAAAAACGGTGCGAAGGATAGGCTAATGACCTATTGTTTAGCAGCATCGTTTATCAAACAGCCCGGATTTCATTCTATCCGGGCTGCCGTATCTCTCTGCATCCCCCCTTCCCACCAACACACACAAGTCCCTCGGACTTACCTACGTTGGTCCCGAAGACTTATATATGCAAGTCAGGCGGACTTATGCACGTAAGTCTTTCGGACTTATATACGTTCCTTCCCGCCGCCTTTCCTCTTGACACGCCGGGCCTCGCTCCGTATGCTTGCCTTTCCAGCAAGGCAGAACCACCAATCCAAAGCTCCCATGACCCAACGCAACATCCTTCTGCGCCTCGCCTACGACGGCACAGACTACTGCGGCTGGCAGAAGCAGGAGAACGGGCCGACCATTCAGGGGCTGCTGGAGGCCGCGCTTGCCCGCATCACCAAGGAGGCGACGGAGGTCAGCGGCGCGGGCCGCACTGACGCGGGCGTTCATGCAGAGGGAATGACCGCCAACTTCCATACTGGCGCGGCCATGCCTGCGGCGGCTTTTCAACGGGCACTGAACTCCATGCTGCCCAAGGCGGTGCGCATTCTTGAGGCCGCCGAAGCCGCGCCTGACTTCCACGCCCGCTTTTCCGCGCTCGGCAAAACCTACCGCTACGACTTCTTCACCGGCGCAGTGCAGCTGCCTGCCGAACGCCTTTACCGCGCCCACGCGCCCTGCGTCTTCATGCCGGAGCGCGTCCAGCCCTGTCTGCAACTGCTCATCGGCAGCCACGACTTCTCCAGCTTTGAGGCCGTCGGCACCCGCGACCGCAGCAAGACCGATGGCCGGGGCGCAGTGCGCACCATCTTCCGCGCTGAATGTGTGGCCGATCCGGCCCGGCCTGAGCATTTTTCCTTCCGCTTCAACGGCGACGGCTTCCTTCGCTGCATGGTGCGAAATCTGGCCGGAACTTTGCTCTGGGTCGGCGCAGGCAAATTAAGCCGCGAGCAGTTCGCCAATATTCTCGCGGCCAAAGACCGCAGACAGGCAGGCCCGACCGCCCCGGCGTGCGGGTTGTTTTTGGAGAGGGTGGAGTATGGAGAAGTGTAGGTAACGAAACAACGCCAGCAGCAGACGCCCTTTGCTAACCATTCCCGGCAAATGAGCAAGGAGTTTGGCCGAGCCAAAGAGGAGTTCTGCCGACTTGCAGAGGAGTTTTACTCAGCAGAAAAGGAGTGCGGCTTGGCCGGAAAGGAGTCTTACCGAGTACAACTTCTTTCCGGCTAACGACGAGAGAAGTTTTGCTTAACCAAACTCCTTTGCAGATCGGCCAAACTGACCTGTCTTCGCAAAAGCGGACACGTATTATTCCCTAAGTAGCCCTTTTGAAGAAGAGCGGCTCGTAGTTGTCCGGCGACTGATAACTGATCGCCGAATGCCGCCGTTGGCGGTTGTAAAAGCCTTCGATGTACCAAAA
>NZ_JBLWEO010000021.1:0-3091 GCF_048287395.1 Candidatus Electronema sp. PJ
AGTTGAACGGACTTTTTCATGGATGCAAAGAAAATTCCGCCGTCTGGTTGTCCGCTGGGAAAGGCAGCCCTGCTGCTTTGATTCTTTTCTCTGTCTGGCTGTTTGTTTTATGTGGGTACAATTATTAGTGGGATAGGTTCACATGATCGTTTTATATCGCTACAGCTATAGTCTGCTTTGGCAACGTTGGTTGCAGTCCGTTTCTGCTTGGCTTTTGCGGTGAACGTGATGTTGCGGTCAGCTTTTTGGATGAGCAAGGCCGCTTTCTGGCGCGGGTTGTGGGGCCGGTCTCCGGCAATGTTCTCCTGCGGCGGGAGCAGTATCGCAAGGCCGATGATTCGGCTTTTTCAGCGCAGATGGCAAGGGCTTTCCTCAGTGGCAAAGTCGCTGGCTGCCGCAATGTGTTGTCACGTGCTTTACGGGATCACAGCGGCAAAATTGACGCGGATCAGGTCAAACAGGCAGCGGATCATTTAGGCGCGTCACTGCGACGGCTTCAGGAAAAGCTGGATTTGGATGCGGCAAGGGGTGTTGAAGGTGATGCCGCCCATATCTATTTCAGCAGTTTTGACCACCTTATTCTGCGAAATAAAGAGGATTTTTTCTTTCATGAACGCAGCCGCCGTCCGCCGCTTGATCGGGTCAACTGCCTGCTGTCCTTTCTGTACACCTTGGTCATGCACGACATGCGTTCAGCTTTGGAATGCGTTGGCCTTGATCCGGCGGTTGGTTTTCTTCATCGGGACAGACCTGGGCGGCAAGGGCTTGCCTTGGACATGCTGGAGGAATTTCGGCCTTTCGCTGACCGGATTGCCTTGTCGTTGATCAATCTTGGCCAGCTTCAGGCCAAGGATTTTGTCATCAGCGCAAGCGGCGGTGTGTGGATGCAGGATGAGGCGAGAAAGACGCTGCTGACCACCTATCAGGAGCGAAAGCAGGAAGTGCTGGAACACCCATTCCTCTCGGAAAAAATGCCGCTCGGCCTCTTTTTTCACGCGCAAGCCCTGCTGCTGGCCCGTTTCCTGCGCGGCGATTTGGACGGCTATCCGCCGGTGATGTTTGGATAATGAAACAGGGCAGCTCTTGCATTGCCCTTGTGTTGCATACGTGATACACTGACAGCAGACAATTCACACAAGGAGCCTTTCCATGAAAACTGCTGTCGTTCATGCCCGCATCGAACCGGAAACCAAGGAAAAAGCGGAACATATTCTCCGCCGCCTTGGAATAAGCCCAACTGAAGCCATTCGGATATTTTACAATCAAATCTGTCTTGGCAACGGCCTTCCTTTTCCAGTTGTCATTCCCATTCCCAATCAATGCACGGCGGCCACGCTTGAAAAAAGCAAACTGGGCGAGGAAATTGAAGAATTTTCATCTCTTGATGAAATGTTCAGCACTTGGCCTTCTTCATGAAGAACGTTTCCCAAACCAAGCAGTTTGCGAAAGATTTAAAACGAATATCAAAACGTGGCAAGGATTTGAATAAGCTGAAGCAAGTGGTTTCCCGTCTTGCCAAAGGGGAGCCTCTTGAGGCAAGTTGCCGCGATCATGCGTTGATCGGAAAATGGAAGCCATCCAGAGATTGCCACATTGAACCGGATTGGATTCTTATTTACACCATCGATGACGAAAACCTACGGCTGGAACGGACAGGAACTCATAGCGATCTTTTTAAGATGTAAGGCACAATTTTACAATGTTTGTTTTGGTCAGCTATGATGTGCAGACAAGCGATCCCAATGGCCCGAAGCGGCTGCGGCGAGTCGCCAAGATTTGCCGGGATTACGGGCAGCGGGTGCAATATTCGGTCTTTGAGTGCATCGTGCCGCCTGACAAATGGGTGAGGATGCGGGCACGGCTGATTGAGGAAATTGACGAAGAGACAGACAGCCTGCGTTTTTACTTTCTCGGTGCCAACTGGCGGCAACGGGTCGAGCACATTGGGGCTAAAGTGGCGATTGATCAGGAAGGCCCGCTGATTGTCTGATTATTCGCCCCGCGTGCCGTGGGGGTGACGCTAACTTTTGCACCTAATCAGCAAGCCCGAACTCAGCTGGATGGGCTGGAGCCGGAAATTATTGAGGGGTTTTAAGGCGGATGTCGAGAACGCAGAGGGCGGCAATTCCCAGCGGATTTGACAAAGCTCTGCCAGAAGCGGTACTGTAAAGAGTACCGCTTTTTTTATTTCTTCTGAAGGAGCAAAGGGCAATGAGAGAAACAACAGCAAACCGTTTTCGCAAGCAGTTGAAGCCTGAAGTTGACCGATGTATAGAAAATCATGAAATTTTACGGGTAATCAGGAGGAACGGGGAAAATTTTGTCGTGCTGGGCGAGGAAGATTGGGAAGCGATAACAGAAACGATTTACCTCAATCAGTTTCCCAGATTAGCGGAAAGCATTAAGGAGGCGAGCCGTGAACCGCTTGAGGATGGCACACCGTTTGAGGATTTGGAATGGTGAAATGGCGGGTTGTGTTATCCAGTCAGGCGGTCAAGGATGCAAAGAGGCTGAATCAAGCTGGCTTGCGAGCAAAGGCGGAGCAACTTTTGCTTCTTTTACAAGAAGACCCTTTTGCCCGTCATCCTGCCTATAAAAAGCTGGTGGGAAATTTGAGCGGATTCTATTCCCGACGAATCAACATTCAGCACAGGTTGGTTTATTCAGTTGATCAGGCAGAACATGTTGTGCATGTGTTGAGGATGTGGACACATTATGATTGACATCGCCCTGATTGGAGGGCGACGCTAACTTTTGCACTTGATCAGCCGAGCAGAAAAAAAGCAGGAACCTAGCCAAACGATTTAATCGGCCCTCAAATCAATTTTCAACGCAAAAAATTCCCTACTACCGCTGCCCTGATCGTGCAGCCAGCAGCCCGCTGAGGCTGTTCCTGAGAGTTTTCCTGAGTCGCCCCCCGCATGGGGGGCGACTGACCCAATTAGGATTATGAGCTATCTTCACTTTACCGGACACACTAAGTACCCTAACAGGGACAGGAGGTGTGTATATGGTCAATCGAAGGTACGATTCCGATTTCAAGCGAGAAGCCGTGCGCATGGTTGTGGAAGACGGTCTGGGCATTCGCGAG
>NZ_JBLWEO010000022.1:0-43879 GCF_048287395.1 Candidatus Electronema sp. PJ
AAAACCCCCACCTTCAGGTGGCAGCTTCAGCGGAACTTAGGTTAAGCTGGGAGCATGGAAACATATAATCATGGCTCACATGCTGTATTTTCAATACATTTGCGCTTGGCGTGGATCACAATTGAAGAACAAGACAGCACTTCTGACAACAATTTTAAGATTGACGGTGAGGTATAAGAGAGTCGGCGAAGCTGACCCCGCCAGCTTTAGCTGTCAATCGAAGCCACTGGCTTTAAGCCGGTGGAGTATTCACTTCCATAGGACAACAATAACAGAAGGTTATTAATTAAGCAGGCAGTGTTAACAGGCCCTACCTACGTATGTCCATCGGACTTATGTACGTAAGTCTGTCAGACCTATATACGTAAGTCCAGCAGACATACGTAGGTAAGTTTTGCGGACTTATATGCGTTCGAGTCTGCTGTTTTTTCTCTTGACAGGCCGGGCCTCGCTCCGTATGCTGCGAAACAGATTTTTTTATCTGCTGTCATCAGCATCTTAAATCCCATCGGAGGACATTATGGCAACGATCCAGTACCGGCTTGAGCCGAACCCGCTGACCACGCCCGCATCCTCCCCAGCCGCGTCTTCACATCAACCAGCTCCTTGAGCGGCACCGCGACTGGTTGAAGGGATTCCGCCTCATCTTCAACCGTTTCGACAAACTTGACCACATGTTTATGGGGTTCGTCGTTCTTGCTTTGATCGTGACAGCACTCAAACAGTGTTAACAGGCCCTAGCAGACTCTAACACCTATGTTTACCCTGCCGGAGCAAAAATCAAACACAGCTGTTTTTTCCTGCGCTAGCTCTCAAGCGAAAGGAATTCCCGCAAAGTTGCGCCCTGCTCTGCACTACGCATCAGGCTTTCCCCAATGAGGGCTGCCTTGACCCCAGCTGCTTTGAGGCGCAGCAAATCAGCCTTACTGGTAATGCCCGATTCGCTCACCACAGGTATCTCAGTTGGAATGAGCTGCTTCAGGCGAAAGGTGGTTGCCAAATCAAGGCTGAAATCCTTTAGATTACGATTGTTAATCCCCACCAGGTTTGCTCCGGCAGCCAGAGTGTGCTCAAGTTCTGCCTCATCATGCACCTCGATCAGCACATCAAGGCCGTGCTCCTCTGCCTGGAGCCTGAATTCCTGCATCTGGCTTGTGGTCAGCAACGCAGCGATGAGCAGGATTGCATCCGCACCATAGATGGCGGCCTCCTCAATCTGGATCGGATCAAGAATGAAGTCTTTGCGCAAGACAGGCAAGGCAACCGTGTTCCGCACTAAGGGGATATAGTGCAGAGCACCTTGAAAAAAGTCCACATCCGTCAATACGGACAGGGCATGAGCACCACCCTCCTGGTAATTACGCGCAATTTGGCAGGGATCAAAGTTCGCGCAGAGCAAACCTTTTGAGGGCGAGGCCTTCTTGGCTTCCGCGATGATCGCCACGCCTTCTGCCTGGAGCAAAGCCTGCCTGAAACCACGCGGCGGCGGCACAAGGAGGTCTGGATGACGAATGCCCTGTTGCTTCAGGGCAGCTATTTCTTCCCGCTTACGCGCGGCGATAGTGTCAAGAATCATGATGTTGGGCTTTTTTGCTCATTTTTCATCAAAACAAAGGGCAGACGCAGCATACCATGCGCCATCTTTGACGGCAATCAGAAGACGCAGCCCTGCTCGGCTCAATTTTGCTTCAGCTTCAGCGCAAAGAAAAGAGAGAGCACCTCTTGCTTGAGGTGCGGCGGATGTAATCACGTGCTCTTTGGTATCTTGCACAGTTTGCGGAAGTTCTCTGTAACTCTACCAGGGAAGAGGATTACTCGTTGACCAAGGAGTTTAGCTCGGCCAGAAAGGAGTTGTACTCAGTAAAAGAGGAGTTTTGCTTGGCCAAACTGCTTTCCTGTTAAGCCACAAAGGAGTTTGGCTCAGCCGTAAAGGAATCTTGCCGACTTGCAAAGGAGTTGGAGTCGGCCAAACTCCTTTTCTGCCGAGTAAGATTCCTTTCCAAGTCGGCAGAACTCCTCTTTTGCCGAGCCAAACTCCTTTGCCAGCTACCTTGCTCGCAGCCAGGAAGGATGATGCTTTGGGCTAATCAAGATGCTGCTGAAGCCAAGGGCGTAAGGCTGCTTCGATGCGGGCATGAGTGTTACTGGTGGGATGTCCGTCGCCCTTAATGATAAGTTCGGCTACCTTTTTCTCCTTAAAAGCCTGATGCATCATTGGTAAGAGCGAAAAGAAGGGTAACTTTTTTTCTTTTGCCCATCTGGAAGCATGATGATCAACACTGTTGGCATAATTAAGGGCAGAGAGACCGCTCTTTGGTTGCACAGAGTGTACACTTAGATGAGTTATGAGCAGTTTTACCTTGCGTTGTTGTAAATATGTCGCAAAGTAATTCAGATATTCTTGACTCATCTGCCAATATCTGTCAACTAAGGCCGAAGGAAGCGCAAATGGCCCTTTACCGACAGCGGCTTGAAATTCATTCGTCTGCTTGAGGGCTTTCTGATGATCGGCAATCAGCTGTTCCAAAGGGGAACGCAGGAGATTGCGCCGTAAACGAGTCAAACCCGCATAGAAATACGAAAGAGGTCTTCTGCTTTCAGCTGTAGGATAGAGAATTCGATCTGCATCATCAAGAGATGGAAAATGAAAATAGGCTAATTCCCTCTCACGATCTTCCCATAAATCATTTTCGTAAAGCATGAGAAGCACAGCATCGGGTTCTAAAGCGGCATAGCGTTCTGCATTGGCTGCATAGTAAACAGGACTTGCTCCTTGTACGCCTGCATTGACAACCTCCCAGTCAGCACGGCCAAGATGCGCACCTAAGAGATGGGTAAATGTGTTGCTGAATTCGCTACCATGCCCTTCAACAATCGAATCCCCTACAACGAGAAGTCGTTTAACTGTTACTGGCTTGGGAAGGATGATTTCTGGGCCGCGAAATCCTCGGGAATTGATAACATACTGCACACGATAAGCTGATCGAGCCTGGATGTACGCTGCTTTTGGAATATGAAAATAAAAATACGGCTTTGTTTGAACGATATAGGGGTTGAATTGATACGGATCAATCGTCCGTGGCAGCGGAGGAGGAGGAATGAAGCGCGGAGTTACCAGGAAACGCATCACAATCTCCCCGGAAACGAGGAAGAATAGGAAGGGAATTATAACGGCTCCGGCAGAAAAGATCAGTTTTTCATGCCAGCACTTCCTGTTGCTCATCTTGGGCGAATCAGTTGGGTTGATTGAAGCCGTTAGCAAGGCAACCAGAAAAGGAGAGCGGAACGCATCTGCTCTCCTTTTGCCTATCTGTCATGTCAGTCATTTACGCCGCCATCGCCTCAAAGGCCACCTGCACCCGTTCTGACTCGGCAGTCTTGAAGTTCAGCTTCTCGAAGCCGATGACCCGTCCTTCCCGATCTTTCATCAGGATCACTTCATCGCCCGTTTCTTCAGCAATGTATTCTTTCTGCGGGTCATCAAGCCAAACGGTCAGCGTGTTGCCGATCTTGTCAAAGTACACTTTCACTTGGGCCATATCTTTACTCCTTCCTTGATTGCATCGGTCGGATACGTGGTGATGAGAAAGCCTTCCTCGTCAAGCTGTCTGGCTACGGCACAGACCCAGCGTCTTGCCTGCTTGGATTTATAAAACAGATACACATCGGAGTCGCTGCGGCTAACGCGAACCTCATCCGGGGATTCAAGCGTCTCTTGGACATCCTGCTCGCAGCCCGCCATTACCGGGTGCTTGATGCTGACGATATACTCCCAATACGAGCGCGTGACTCGAACGGAGAAATTCAGCGGCGTGAGAACCTGAAACAGCAGTTCATCTGACATGGAAGACAGTTTCTTTATGAATGAAACAGCATAGTGCGCAAGAATCAGTATATCAGCAGCTCCTTCTCCTCGCAAGCAGGCAGGTTCGGAAATAGCAAAAGGGAGGGCAGATTTCCTGCCCTCCCCCTTGTTCATCACTGCACAGTTGCAGTGAACGCCTACTTCACTTCCTCAAAATCCGCATCCACCACATCGTCATCATCCTTGCCCTTCTTGCCGCCAGCCGCACCTGCGTCAGCACCGGGCGCACCGCCCTGAGAAGCCTGCGCGTACATCAGCTCGGCCAGCTTGTGGGAAGCCTGGGTCAGCGACTCCGTGGCAGCCTTGATCGCCTCCGCGTCCTCGCTCTCCATCGCCTTCTTCACCTTGCTGATCTCGTTTTCCACATTGCCCTTGGTCGAGGCATCCACCTTGTCGCCCAAATCCTTCAGGCTCTTTTCGGCCATGTGGACCATCGAATCCGCATGATTGCGGGCCTCGATCACGGCCTTGCGCTTCTTGTCCTCGTCCGCGTGCAGCTCCGCGTCCTTCTTCATCTTCTCAATCTCCGCCTCGGTCAGGCCGGAAGAGGCGGTGATGCGAATAGACTGCTCCTTGTTCGTACCCAAGTCTTTGGCGGACACATGCAGAATGCCGTTCGCATCAAGGTCAAAGGTGACTTCGATCTGCGGCACACCGCGCGGCGCAGGCGGAATGTCATTCAGCTCAAAACGACCAATGGTCTTGTTGTTGGCAGCCATCTCCCGCTCGCCCTGAAGCACGTGGATGGACACGGCAGGCTGGCTGTCAGCGGCAGTGGACAAGACCTGGCTCTTCTTGGTCGGGACGGTGGTGTTCTTCTCGATCAGCTTGGTCATCACGCCGCCAAGGGTCTCGATGCCCAAGGACAGCGGGGTGACATCGAGCAGCAGCACGTCCTTCACATCGCCCTTGAGCACGCCGCCCTGAATCGCCGCGCCGACCGCAACCACCTCGTCCGGGTTCACGCCCTTGTGCGGCTCTTTGCCAAAGATCGCCTTCACCTTCTCCTGCACTTTCGGCATCCGGGTCATGCCGCCGACCAGAATCACTTCGTCAATCTTGGACGGATCGAGTCCGGCATCCTTGAGCGCGGTGCGGCAAGGGCCTTCGCAACGGTCGATCAGATCAGCGACCAAGGCTTCCAGCTTTGCGCGGGACATCTTGATGTTGAGATGCTTGGGGCCGGTTGCATCAGCAGTGATGAAGGGTAGGTTGATGTCGGTCTCCAAAGAGGAGGACAGCTCTTTCTTGGCCTTTTCCGCCTCTTCCTTCAGCCGCTGCAAGGCCATCTTGTCCGTGCGCAGGTCAATGCCGTTGTCGCGCTTGAACTCGTCAGCCAGCCAGTTGACAATACGCATGTCAAAGTCTTCACCGCCAAGGAAGGTGTCGCCGTTGGTGGATTTGACCTCGAACACGCCGTCGCCGATCTCCAGAATGGACACGTCAAAAGTGCCGCCGCCGAGGTCGAAGACTGCTACTGTCTCTTCGCCCTTTTTGTCCAAGCCATAAGCGAGGGCGGCGGCGGTCGGCTCGTTGATAATCCGCTGCACGTTGAGGCCAGCAATCTTGCCTGCGTCCTTGGTCGCTTGGCGCTGGGCATCGTTGAAGTAGGCTGGCACGGTTACGACCGCTTCGGTCACAGGCTCGCCCAGATATTCCTCAGCAGTCTTCTTCATCTTGCCAAGAATCATCGCGGAAATCTCAGCCGCCGAGTAGTTCTTGCCTTCGACATTGACCATCGCGTCGCCGTTCGGGCCTTCAACAATGGCGAAGGGACTGAGCTGGATGGACTTCTTCACCTCAGGATCAGAGAACTTGCGCCCGATCAGGCGCTTGATCGCAAACAAGGTGCGGGTGGGGTTGGTGACGGCCTGACGCTTGGCGATCTGGCCGACCAGCCGCTCGCCGCTGTCGGGAAAAGCGACGATGGACGGGGTGGTGCGGTTACCTTCGCTGTTCTCGATCACCTTGGGGTCGCCGCCTTCCATGATCGCCACGCAGGAGTTGGTGGTTCCGAGGTCAATGCCGATGATTTTAGCCATGATATATCTCCTTCAATATGTTGTCGTCTGAACGGTTCAAAGCTGCCTGCCGCTCTCTACAATGTGCATGAAAATACCGCTGTCAAGGGGACTTGTTCAGCGGCAGCAAGAATTCTGGGCAGGCTATTCTGCTTTCGCCGGGCCGCTGGACACCACCACCTGCGCATGGCGCAGCACCTTGTCCTTGAAGGCGTAACCCTTGGCAAACTCCTTCACCACGTGGTTGGCCGGGAGTTCCTCGCTGGCTTCCATGGTCAAGGCATCCATCTGATCGGGATTAAACGGCTGGCCGACCGAAGACACCGGGGTTACACCGCAGCGTTCCAGCATGGTGTCGAGGCCCTTCTTAGTCAGCTCCACGCCTGCCAAGAGCGCGGCCAGCTTCTGCTCCGCATCGCCGCCCTCAACCTTGCCCTGCTCAATGGCCCGCTCTAAATTATCCGCTGTGTTAAGCAGTTCACGCAGGATGTTCTCGCCCGCATACTTGAGCAGCTTCTCCTTGTCGCGTTCCATCCGCTTGCGCGAGTTCTCGGCCTCAGCAGCAAAGCGCGTCACCTGATCGAGCTTGGCGCGGGTGTCTTCCAGCTCCTTGGTTAGGGCAGCAAGATCCGGCCCCTGCGCCTCTTCAGCAGCAGCCTCTTCCACAAGTTCAGCTGACTCGGCAGGAGCAGCTGCCGCTGCTTTGGCCTCCTGCACCTGCTCGCTAGCAGGCTGGGCCTGACTTTCCTCAGTCATCTTATTTTCGTTTTTTTTCTCTTCAGCCACGTATGTTCTCCCTCTCTTGAGCGATGTTCGTCATTGATGCAGCAAATCTGCGGCAACGGTAAGCACAGGGGAGGGGTGTGTCAAGGGAAGAACCTGCCAGCGAGAGATTACGGTTTTCAAGAGGAGCGGAAAAACCGATTGGCCAGCCAATCAATTTTTCCTTTTCTGATAGACGGACACTGCCCGATTATGCTCCTCTAAGGTGCGGGAGAATTGGTGGCTGCCATCGTTCTTAGAAACAAAGTACAGATAAGGCACTTCCGCCGGATGCAGCACTGCCTCTAAAGCTGCTTTGCCGGGATTGCAGATTGGCCCGATAGGCAGGCCGCTGATCACATAGGTATTGTAGGGAGTTTCGGCTAATAGGTCAGCCTTAGTCAGATTACCGTTGAAATCCTTGATGCCATAGATGGTGGTTGGATCAGATTGTAGGCGCATTCCAATGCGAAGGCGGTTATAAAACACCCCGGCAATGGTCTTGCGCTCGCTGGCTGCGCCGGTCTCTTTTTCGACTATGGAGGCCAGGATAAGCAGCTGCTGGGGACTATATTTTGCCTCTTGTGCGCTGAGTTCGGTTGGGTTCAACTCTTTCCAGACCGCGAAAAAACGCCGGACCATGCTGGTAATCAGGATTTGCTCGTCTGTTTCGCCGCGCACCAGGCTGTAGGTTTCCGGGAAAAGATAGCCTTCGAGCGAGTCTGCTCGCACGCCCAGTTTGTTCAGGAACTTTTTGTCCTGGCAAAGCTGAAGAAACACGGCCCGATCCGCCCAACCCTGCTTGGCAAAGATGTCGGCAACCTGGGCCATCGTCAGCCCTTCAGGAATTGTCACCCGATACTGAACCGGTTTGGCGGTGTGCAGAAAGCGGATCACCTGGAGCGGGGTTAGGCCGAGCGGGACGTGAAATTCACCTGCCCGCAACTTGGGCGGATTATCCCGTTCGATCTCCCGCAGCAGCCGCACTAAGGCCAAAAAGCGGAGGTCATCTTTGATCACCCCTTTTTCACCGAGCAGGGCCATGATTTGGCGGCTGCCTGCGCCTTTGGGCAGCACAACAAGCACCTCGCCGTGGCCGGGCAGGGGCTTGAAGACGTAATACGCCAACCAACCTGCGGCGAGCAAGCTGCTGCTCAGAAATAGTACGAAAAGGATGCGGAGAAGCGAACGCATGAAGAGAACTCTGGCCTAAGTTGCAGTCAATAAACAGGGTTACGGTTTATAGTACAGCAAGCGGTCAGCCAGTTGAAGCGAAAAACGAATCTTCCGTAGTTGTTGGAAGAGCTTGGCAAGGAAGTAAGGCAGGAGTACAGCTCGTTTACAGAGGAGTTTTGCTTGGTAAGAAAGGAGTTGTACTCGGCAGAAGAGGAGTTTGGCCAAGCCGAACTCCTTTCCTAGTAAGCAACAAAGGAGTTTTGCCGACTCAAACTCCTTTCTGAGTCGGCAAAACTCCTCTGCGGCTTGGCCAAACTGCTTTGGTAGTCGGCCAGACTCCTTTTCTGCCGAGCAAGATTCCTTTGCAAGTCGGCAAAACTCCTTTGCGGCCAAGCAGCAAAGAAGTCTTGCCGACTTCAACTCCTTGGCCAGCGAGTAAGAAAGGAGTCTGGAACGTACCCTTTCTTGTTGACCGATCTTTTACCGATGTTGCTCCCGCTCTCTGCGGAATTTTCTCGCATTATCCACCCGGTCAGCCCGGAAGGTCGGCTTTTCCTGCACCACTTTGACATCTACTGGCTTGCCATTCACTTTGACTTGCTGAAAAGCGTGGAGTATTTGCGGGATAAAACGGCTTTCTCCCTCCAGCATGGCGGTGTTGCGCAGGATTTCGATCTTGCCAACTTTAATCCGCCCGCCGCCAGGTACCTCGTTAATGGTGCTGATCAGGTTTTCCGGCAGAATACCGTTGCGGCGACCGACGTTCAAGTGAAATTGGGCGAATTCTTTGCCGATAGACTCGCTGCGCGGGTTGGGCTTTCGCTCTTCGCCTCGGTTGCTCCGCACACCAAGGCTGGGATGACTGCTGCTGAGTCGCCGCTCAGAAGGTTTGGGGTTGATGTCAGGCGCATTCCGGTAGTATTCCATGAATCTACCGAATTCGAGCGCGATGATTTTCTTGATCAACTGCTCTTTATCCAGATGCTCAAGCTGGCCAGCGATTTCGCTGTAAAGTGGCTCGATCTGCTCCTGATCCACGGCTGCGCTGCTCAGGCGCTCAATCAGACTGAAAAGCTGTTTACGGCAGATTTCCTGGCCATTGGGAATCGTGCATTGCCGGAACTGTCGCTTGAGGCGGCTTTCAATCTGCTTGATCTTATACATATCCCGCGCATCAACCAGAGCCACGGAGATGCCAGTCCGGCCAGCGCGTCCGGTACGTCCGCTCCGGTGGGTGTAACCGGCAGTATCGTCCGGCAAACTGTAGTTGATCACGTGGGTCAGATCGCTGACGTCCAAACCACGGGCTGCAACATCTGTGGCAACCAGGAGCTGGAGATTCCTGCTGTGGAATTTCTTCATCACCAGGTCGCGCTGGGATTGCGTCAGGTCGCCATGTAACGAATCAGCCTTGTAACCATCCTGAATCAGTTTGTCGGCAATCTCCTGGGTGTCCATGCGGGTCCGGCAGAAGACGATAGCGTAGATTTCAGGGCAGCTATCCAAGATTCTCTTCAGAGCTGCATAGCGGTCTCTGGGGTTAATCACATAGTATTCGTGACTGACGTTTTCCGAACCGGCATTGCGCGCCCCGACGGTGATCTCCACCGGGTTGCTCATATACTTGCTGGCAATGTCCGCAACTTCCCGCGACATTGTTGCGGAAAAAAGCAGGGTGTTTTTCTCGGCTGGGGTCTCACTCAGAATTGCGTTCAGCTCTTCCTGGAAGCCCATGTTCAGCATCTCGTCAGCCTCATCCAGCACAACAAAGCGAACCGCCGTGATGTCAGCCATTTTCCGCCGGAGCATGTCGCGCAGTCGCCCTGGGGTCGCGACAATGATCTGCGCACCTCGGCGGAGTTCCCGCATCTGCTGCTCAATGCTCGCGCCACCGTAAATCGCGACAATATTAATCCCCGGAATATGCCGGGCAAAGGATGCCAAATCTCTGGACACCTGCATACACAGCTCTCTGGTCGGACAAAGCACCAACCCCTGCGTCTGCCTGCTCTTCGGATCGATGAGCTGTACCAGCGGGAGGCCGAAGGCTGCGGTCTTGCCGGTTCCGGTCTGGGCCAGACTGACTATGTCCGCATGGTTTTTCAAAATTAACGGAATAGCCTGCGCCTGGATGGGGGTAGGCTCGGTGAAGCCCAGATCAGAAAGCGCGGAGATGATTTCGCTGCTGATGCCGAGATCTGCAAATGTGCTCATAAGGGGTGTTCCTGTTTCAACTGAAGGCAATTAATAGAAAAAAAGCAGCCATGCTGCGAGGCTTGCTGTAATGCGCGGGTTGTGCGGAAAGGGTGACAGGATGGACTATGGATGAAGATTTGCTAAGATACCCTGTATCGAGTCAGAAAACAAACTTTTTTTCTTTTGCACGGATTTTTTTCACTCAAGGAAGAGGATACCATCGAGGTAAACGAGACCGCTCATCAATTTTCCTTGGCCACAAAGGAGTTTGGCCGAGCAACTTATCTTGCTCTGTTACGCCTAAAATTGATACAAGTTAACGTAAAGAATGATCCCCAGGAAAACTGCGAGTACCAAACAGCTGATCAGCAAACTGCCTCCTCGCAGTACGGTATTCCAGCCAGGATGATTGATTCCTACACTTTGCAAGAGCGACCAAAAGCCGTGGCTGATGTGCAAAACCAGAGCCATAATGCCGACGGCATAGAGTGGGGCCAACAGAGGATTGGTCAATACCCTGCTTACTCTCTCTGCCACGGGAATGGCCTGATCGGTAAAACGCACTGTGGCCAGATGCAGCAGAAGAAAAGCGAGATTGAGCAGTCCGGTGTAGGGCATCGTGCGCACAGCCCAAGTTTGCGCAAGGGCGGACTTGCTGCCTGCATATCTGCCAGATTTCGCTTGGCGGTTACGGAGAAATAAACTGATCCCGGTGACGATGTGCAGGAGAAAGACCGCCAGTAAGAAAAGTCCGGCAGTTGGTAGAAGAGGCCCAAGTGAACGCAGGTGTTCGGCATAGGCAGTGAATACTTCTCGACCTTGAAAAATCAAGCTATTGCCTGCGGCGTGAAAGACAAGGAAGCTGCCTAGGAGCAGGCCAGTCAGGGCCATGATGTATTTTCTGCCGAGCGAGGAAGTGCAGATCTGAACAAAGAGAGACATACCTTGGCGAATGGCGGTTGAAGATAAAGGCGCAGCGAAAAACAGCCTTCCCATTTTAACCGGGAAACAGATATGCTGCAATTACCGCCTTTGTTTAGCCAGCCGTAGCTTTTTTATCTTGCCAGATTGCTGAAGAGTCTATATACAATGAATATCCAACATCGTCTGTTTGCCGGAAAACTTGAGTCGAACAAGAGAGGAAAGCCGAAATGAGACTGAATGCACTGCTGCACGCTGCAATGCTGTTGATTTTATCGGCAGGGGCTGGCCAAGCTGCAAGCACTATCACCACGCTGGGACGGCATCCTTTTCATCAACCGCCCTTGCAGTCTGCGGATGATCTCAAGGCAATGATGCGAGAGCATCAGGATGAGATCAAAGAGGGGCTTGATAAGACAGGAAGCAAGAGTGCGCAGCTGTATAATCTCCTGGAAAAGCAGTTTCCCTTGGCCGAAATCAAGGAAATGCAGTACAAGCCGGGTGCTACCTTCCTCTGGATGTTCTTCAAGCGCAATGGTAAGGGTAATGTGAAGGTGGTCCGTGATCTTACCTGGGGTGGCAAAGAACCATTTGATGGCTACGAATTTCTCCTCACCGATAAGGAAAAATGCCAGAGCTATACAGTTACCGTGCCCAAGATATGCGGCAACGTAGCCTTACTGAAAACAGAGCAGCTCAAAGATTGTTCCAGCGGAGTCTGCGCTGATTGCCCGAAAGAATGCCCAGCAGAGTGTAGGTTAGATCCTCATGATTCGGAGAAGTGTCCGGTGGAATGTAAAAACTGCCGGGTGGAATGTTTGCCAGAGTTCACCTGTTATGATTTCCCTTTGGATTGCCCAGCAGTATGTCTCGATGATTTGGAAAAGTGCCCGGCAGAATGTAAAGGTGTGCCTGAAGCGTGCATTACTGCCTGCCCGGACAGCGACTGTCCGCCAGTCACCTGCGCAGACTGCCCGCCTGACTGTGCTCTTCATCCTGATTACTGTCCCGACGAGTGCAAGCTGCTTGACTGCCCAGTCTCTCCTGTTGTCAAAGAGCCGGTAAAAGAGCCATCCTTACCAGTACACTTTGTCGCTGATCTCGGCTACTTTAAGCAGACGGATCCAGCCGATTACGTCTTTGGCCGAATTGGTGTGGAGTACAGTCCCTTTGCCTCAGACAGTGACTTTGAGAATATCTCCTTCCTCGGCATGATCGGTGTTGCGCCGCAAGTCAAAGGCGATGACGGCGACGACGTTCTGCTGTTGGATATGTTTGCCAACTACAACTGGACAGCAGGGGATATGAAGGGTTGGATCGGTTTAGGAGTAGGCGGTTGGATTACCTCTGGCGATGTGGATGATGACTCAGGAGATACAGATATCGATATCATGGCCAATGTCGGTGCCCGGGTATATGGCGACCCTTCAGCCTTTAATGTCTCTGCCTTCTTGGAGATACGGAGTGCGGTTGACGAGTTCGATGGTCTTGCTGAGTACGGACGTTTTGGCGTAGGGCTGCGTTGCCGGTTTTAAGCAAAGGGCGGCCTGCGCTTTCTGGTAACATCCTGCTGTTTTTTCTTGCCGCTGTTCGGTATGGCGAAGCAAAATAGCCTGCTTTTTTGCCTTGCCAGATTGCGGCAGAAATTATATAACAAACCAATAATAGCTGACCGCTCATTTCGCTTGATTTTTTTCGGAGATGCCCGGAAATCAGGCGGCAGGGATGGAAAAATTAACAGAAACGGAGAGTTGGAAGATGAAGACAAAGATGTTGCTACAGACTGCGGCACTGTTGCTGCTGTCCGCAGGTGTTGTTCATGCTGGAGGAAAGTTCGGCAAAAAGCATTGGACCTGCGATGATTGCTCGCCAGAGTGCCTGCAAAATCCCTATGCGAAAGGCTGCCCTGATATCTGTAAATCTCCTGAATGTCAGACCTCCTGCGAAAAATGCCCGGCAACCTGCAAGCAGCATCCTGGCGCACCAGGCTGCCCGGAGATCTGCAAAGACGTGCAATGCCAATCCTGTAGTGACTGCACTCCTGAATGCAAAAAGACTCCTGCTGATCCAACATGCCCGGATATCTGTAAGGACATTAAGTGCTTCTCCTGTGACGATTGCTCAGTGGACTGCATCATTAACCCGCAGGGCAAAGACTGCCCAGCAGTGTGCGCAGATCTCAATTGCAATGTCTGCGATAAGTTCCCCAAAGACTGCCCAGCAACCTGCAAGGACAACCCGAACGATCCTGACAAATGCCGTCCTGAGTGCAAGGATGTTCCTGAAAAATGCCTGATGGCACCAGTTGATCCTACGCAACAAGACCCTACCCAACAAGAGCCTCCTTCTGAAGCAGGCCCCCTGCGCTTTGTTGGCGATCTTGGCTACTTTAAGCAGACTGATCCCGCTGATTACGTCTTTGGCCGGATTGGTGTGGAGTACAGCCCCTTTGCCCCTGGCAGCCGCTTTGAAAACGTTTCCTTCCTGGGTATGATCGGTGTTGCCCCGCAAGTCAAAGGCGATGACGGCGATGACGCTCTGCTGTTGGATGTATTTGCCAACTACAACTGGACAGCAGGCGATGTCAATGGCTGGGTCGGTTTAGGTGTAGGCGGCTGGATTACCTCTGGCGATGTGGATGACGATTCAGGGGATACTGACATTGATGTTATGGT
Source organism: Candidatus Electronema sp. PJ (assembly GCF_048287395.1). Lineage (NCBI taxonomy): Bacteria > Pseudomonadati > Thermodesulfobacteriota > Desulfobulbia > Desulfobulbales > Desulfobulbaceae > Candidatus Electronema > Candidatus Electronema sp. PJ. The sequence continues at coordinate 13,617 of NZ_JBLWEO010000022.1, forward strand.
CAATGCAGGTGCTCGGATCTATGGCGATCCATCAGCCTTCAACGTTTCTGCTTTCTTGGAGATCCGCAGCGCAGTTGATGAGTTCGATGGTCTTGCTGAGTACGGACGCTTCGGTGGTGGTCTGCGCTTCAAGTTCTAAATAGCAGCGGACAGACGACGATCTGCCTGCGGGCAGACCTGATCAGATCAAGGCACGGGGTGAGAATCCTGTGCCTTTTTGCTTGCCCAACGATTCTATGGGATCAAAAAAGCAAAGGGCAGGCATTATGCCTACCCTTTTGCTGTCTGTGCGGGACTAACGGTAAGAAGCTACTTACTTCTTTTCCTCAGCCGCCAAAGACAGAATCCAGGTGGCAATCGCCTTGGCATCAGCCTCGCTCACATTGGCCATCGGAGCCATCATCTTGCCGGGACCTGTTGCATCCTTGCTGCCCTTTTGGATCACGGTCACAATTTTTTGCTCGCCCTCTTTGTCAGCTGCAAACTTCTTGCTGATATCCTTCATGCTGGGTCCCATGCCTGCTTTGTCCAGCTGATGGCAGACCATGCAGTTCTTCTTTGCCAATTCCTCGCTGGCAAATGCAGAGCCAGAAACCAACAGACAGGCAACGGCACAACCAAGTAATGCGTACTTCATGTTGTTTCTCCTTTGTGAGTTAAGTGGAATACTGCGTGTAAGTAAGATACGGCAAAGCTCACTCTCCTGCTATCCTAAGCCTACAACTGCGCTGATCGCGCAGGAGATAAATCCATCGTGAATGGAGCATAACATATATATCCGCACGCAGGATGTCAAGAAAAAAGATCAATACAGAACCGACCAACATTACAGCAAGAATTCGGCTCTCAGTCGGTTAAGCAGGGACAGCCGCAGCCTTATCCCTGCCTGCGCAAGACCGCCGAATCAATACCGGTAGTAATCCGGCTTGTATGGCCCATCAACATTTACGCCAATATAGGTTGCTTGCTCTTTGCTCAGAGTGGTCAACCGGGCATTGATCTTCTGGAGATGGAGCCTGGCCACCATCTCGTCGAGCTTCTTCGGCAGGAAATAAACCTGCTTCTCGTAGAGATTGGAGTTGTTCCACAGCTCCATCTGCGCCAGAACTTGGTTGGTAAAGGAGTTACTCATCACAAAGCTCGGATGCCCTGTGGCACAGCCGAGGTTCACCAGTCTGCCCTCAGCCAGGACAATGATGCGCTTGCCATTCGGAAAGATCACATGATCGACCTGGGGTTTAATGTTCTCCCAAGGCAGCTCACGGATACTGGCGATATCTATTTCCGAGTCAAAATGACCGATGTTGCAAACGATGGCCTGGTCTTTCATCACGTCCATGTGCAATCTGGTGATGACGCGCACATTGCCTGTACAGGTTACAAAGATGTCGCCAATGGGTGCAGCTTCCTCCATAGTCATTACCCGGTAGCCTTCCATGGCCGCTTGCAGGGCGCAGATCGGGTCGATCTCCGTTACACAGACCACTGCACCCATGCTGCGCAGTGCCTGGGCACAGCCTTTGCCCACATCCCCATAACCAGCGACCACCGCCACTTTCCCGGCAATCATCACATCCGTGGCTCGCTTGATGCCATCAATCAACGACTCTCGACACCCATAGAGATTATCGAACTTCGACTTTGTCACCGAGTCATTGACATTGATCGCCGGAGCCAGCAGCTTGCCTGCCTTGGCCATTTCATTCAGCCGATGCACACCTGTGGTGGTTTCCTCGGAGATGCCGCGAATCTCCTGCATCAGCTCTGGGTACTTCTCGTGCATGATCTGGGTAAGGTCGCCACCATCATCGAGGATCATGTTTGGCTTCCAACCATTCGGCCCAAAGATCGTCTGCTCGATGCACCACCAGAACTCCTCCTCAGTTTCTCCCTTCCAAGCGAAAGTCGGGATGCCAGCCTTCGCCATAGCTGCTGCCGCATGGTCTTGGGTAGAGAAAATATTGCAGGACGACCAGCGCAGCTCCGCACCCAGCTCAACCAGGGTCTCCATCAGCACAGCAGTCTGGATTGTCATGTGGAGGCAGCCCGCTATGCGCGCACCTTTGAGGGGCTTATCATGGCCGTACTCCGTGCGCAACGTCATCAGGCCCGGCATCTCAGTTTCAGCAATCGCGACTTCCTTGCGGCCCCATTCAGCCAAACTCATATCTGCTACTTTATAATCATTCATCGGGTTGCTCCTATCGTTGGTTATTGATTGCAAGATTTCAGGCAAGGCTCATTGAGCTTCCTGAGTATTACCATACTTACTGCGCAAAAAGCACGTATATTACCATGCCAAGCCAGGGTTCACAGCATATCTCGCAACCTCAAATCGCTTTCAGGATAACCAAGAAGGCCTTCAGCTTACCCGCGTATGCTTCCTGAGCTGGCTGAGGAGTCTCCTGCTAACTCAAGACAAACTCGTCAGCTGCCGCCATTGCTGCCAGGACAACCGGGAATCCTACGAATTTTCAGCAGTGGTCATGCAGAACAACCAAGTTGGTCTGCATTCAGAAGCACTTTTGCATCTTCCGAAGTAGCATTCACTCGTTTGAAAGCTGGCAACAGACGTGTGGATACTCTATTCAGACATATAAACAGAGCATTTACTCGTTTGTTTGGAGCATTCAGATGTATGAAATGAGCTTTTGCATGTTCAAAAGCAGCATTCACTCGTTTGAAAGATGGCAACGGACGTGTGAACAGAGCTTTTGGATGTCCAGAAACAGTGCTCACTCGTTTGTTAAGAGGATTTGGATATCTAAAAGCTCTATTTAGACATATAAATGGAGTGTTCATACGTTTGAATGCAGCATTTACTCGTCTGTTTGCTCATAACAAACGAGTGAATACTCCAAGCACTCGTTGAAAAACTGTTTGCACACGAGCAAAAACCGGGCCGAAACCTGCTAAACCACCTTCCCTTGCTGCCCTGCCAGCTTTTCCTTCAGCGTGGCGTGGTTTTTCTGAACAAGATCAATATTTGGATGGCCGCCGGGGAATTTATTGTTCATGATGGCAATGATTCATTCCGTAGGGGCAAGCCCCTGTGCTTGCCCTAAGACATTCCGGGCAGGCACAGGGGCCTGCCCCTACACCCCCGCCATCTTCTCCTTCATCTCATCGCAGTCCTTCTGGCAGCCGATGATGCGCGAATGCCCGGCAGGGAATTTTACCTGCATGATGGCCAAGGCGCGTTGGTGCAGCAGCTCGTCTTTCTCGTGCATCACAGCCTGCGGGCCGTTCCTTGCGCATATTCCTTCCTCGCTTTCCCCTCAGCTTGCTGAAATAGCTCCAAATCACTTTTTGAACAGCTCGGAATGTGAACCTGTCCGCTCCAAAAACAGATCATCGCCAACATATCGGTAGATCAGAATCCAGTCCGGTTCAATATGGCAATCACGGTGTCCTTTCCACTTGCCTGTCAGCTGATGATCCCGATACTTGGGAGGCGGAGCTTCCCCCTGCAACAGCATTTCGACAACCTCTCTGAGTTTGACAATATCTCTGTTCTGTTTCTGAGCCTTTTTGTAATCCCGTTTGAACTGCCCGGTGTAATGCAGATTCAATTGTCCAGCTCCTGGAACAGCTCGTCAACAGAGGCAGCCTGCCGGACATCCTTTCCCTGTTCGGCAGCGGCCAAAGTTTTTGCCGTTACCTTGTTGGGGATTTTGACCTCAAAGGGAATTTTTTGCTGCTGTGCAATTTGGGACAGATAGAGCGAGATTGCCTCGGCCATAGACATGTTCAGCCTCCTGAGCACTTTCCTGGCATTCTGCTTGATCTCCGGGTCAACGCGGGTATGAACGGCTGCTGTCTTCAACATAATATACTCCTGATGGGTTGGTTGTGCTTGAACAGGGTGTTCACAAGCAGTCTATCTCTTTCTTTGCAGCGAGACAAGCAGGCGGACGAACGGATGCACCCTGTAAGGGCGTTTCGCGAAACGCCCCTACAACCCCGCCATCTTCTCCTTCATCTCATCGTAGTCCTTCTGGCAGCCGCTGATGCGCGAATGCCCGGCAGGAAGTTTTGCCTGCAAGATGGACAGGGCGCGTTGGAACAGTGGCTCCGCTTCCTCGTATCGTCCTTGATCGCGGTAGAGATTGGCTAAGGTACGTAAGGTGGTTGTCACATGCGAATGCTCTTTGCCTAGAGCTTGCTCAAAAATCTCCAGTGAGCGCTTGCACAGCGGCTCGGCTTCGGCATATCTTCCTTGGTAGCGGTAGAGATTGGCCAGAGTGCGCAGAATAGCGGCCACATGCAAATATTCTATGCCAGTAGCTTGCTCCCAAATCTCCAGTGAACGCTTATACAGCGGCTCGGCGGCATTGTATCTGCCCTGATACTCATAACACCACGCCAGTTCATGCGCTGCGCGAGCAAAATCAAGTCCGTCTTTGTCCTCCTCTTCCCTTATTCGCAGCAGCCGTTCCAGCCATTCCTGCGCCTGTGCATGGTTGAATAGCGTCCTAGCCATCTGTCCTGCCGCCAGCAAATAGTCCGGGTTGTCCCTCTCCAGCAGCACGGCTACCCGGTATAGCTCCATCGCCTCGGCATAGTTCACTTCGCTTTCGGCCAGCTTCCCTTCGTGGTGCGCCGCCAAGGCCGCCGCTTTGCCCGCCTGCTTGCGCACCTCGGCAAAGGTCTCTTTCGCCGCCTTGGTGTCGCCCTGCCGCAGACTGACCTGCGCCTTTTCGATCCGCGCATCCGGCATCTGGCATTTCATCTGGTCAAGAGCCTCGTCCGCAGCCTTGCGGCGCAGCTGCTCCTCCTTCCAGCTCTCCCGGATGTCGGTCAAATGCTCCTGCACCCCCTGCAACTGCGCTTCAAGAAGCTGCCGCTGCTTGTCGTCGGCCATTGAACCGGAGGCTTGCAGATCAAGAATCTGCTGGCGCAGGGTTTTCAGCTCCTCCTCATACTGACGCATCCCGTCGGGCTTGTCCGCTGGCTTCCAGTTCTTGACTTTATCGGCGATAAAAAACAAGAAAGCAAGCATCGCAGGAATCCAAACAGCCTTGTCATCCTTGCCCAAGAAGATCACAGCGGCCATGACGAAGAGGATAAGGAAGAAAATTAGATGCGGCAGCCGTCCTTTGCGCTCGCCGCATTTGAGCAGCAGGGCAAAAACAAGCAGGCTGTAGCAAATCAACAGCAGCGGCTGCTGATATTGGGTTATCCAGACGCTCGCATTCTTCATGAGGCATTCCTCCAGGTGTGTTCCGGCACTCTACCAGAATATCTGAAGAAAAGGGAGAAGAGCGCGTTACTGTCAGTCGCTCGCCATGAAAAAAGGCTTGCCTGTCCAGTGCTGCATCTATTACTCTTCCTGCATTTTTTCTTTTCCGCCGCTGACCACTGCTAAGATTCCATCATGACACTGCCCCGCATGACCACAGAAACGCTTCCCGACATCCAAAACATGGGAGATTCACGAGGGATAGCTATCAACAAGGTGGGGATCAAGAAATTTAGACTGCCGGTCTATGTCCAGGATCAGCAGCACAAGGGTCAGCACACGGTAGCAGAATGCAGCATGTACGTTAATCTGCCCTGCGATTTCAAGGGCACGCACATGTCGCGCTTTGCTGAGATCCTGAATACCGATGAATTCGCCATTACCCTGCAATCGCTGAAAGATACCCTGCTCAAGATGACCCAGCTGCTTGATGCCAGAGATGCCTATCTGGAATTGAGCTTCTGCTATTTTATCAAGAAGACTGCGCCGGTTTCCGGTATTGCTAGTATGATGGATTACAAGGTCACGCTGATGGGTGAGCTAGTTGACGGCAGATATGCAGTCTTTGTCAAAACAGTGGTGCCGGTCACGAGCCTCTGTCCTTGCTCCAAAGAGATCTCGCGATACGGAGCGCACAACCAGCGCTCCTATGTGACCGTGACCGTGGAGCTGAAGAAATTTGTCTGGATCGAGGAAATCATCCGCATTATTGAGCAGGCAGGCTCTTGCGAGGTCTATGGCATCCTTAAACGGCCTGATGAGAAATATGTAACCGAAAAAGCCTACGAGAACCCGAAGTTTGTCGAGGATATCGTCCGAGATATCGCGGTGCGCTTGAATGCAGATGAACGGATTATCGCCTATGAAATTGAATCGGAAAATGTGGAGTCCATTCACAATCATTCCGCTATTGCCGTAATCACCCGCGACAAGCGGAAATAAGCCGTTCTATCGCTGCTTCTTTTTCTTTTTGCCGATAAACATCCGCTTGGCTGCCTTTTTGCGGACTACGGGTTTCGTTCTGCCGCCGTTCTTCAGCAACTCCAGCACTTCGCCGCGCTTGTTGGCTGTTTGATTGAGCAAAATCACGTAGGCCCTGCCGTCATCCAGATAGCCAACATAGTTGTAAATCCCTTTCATGGTGCCAGACTTGCTTGGCACGCCGCCGTGTTTCCGCAGCAGCCCTGCGTAAGGGCGAAAAGCCCGCAGTACCTCCAGCATAGCCTGGGCAGTTACTTTGTCGCCCCGGTAGAGGCCGGAGCCATCGCGATGGACAATGGCAGCTGCGGTCTTTGCGCCGAGTTGCCGTTCCAGCTCCTGATGCACGGCCCGATCAGCTTTGCCCCACGTAGCAGGCCAGCCGAATTTCTCTGCCCCAACTGCCAGATAAACTAAGTTCGAGATGAAATTCGAGGAAAATTTAAGGAAAGAGGCGGTCAGTTCCTGCAAATTTTTGCTGCTGCGATGTTCGTACAGCAAACGAGCATCAGGCGGTACTTGCTTCAAGCTCAAATGACCTTGGCCAGGAATGCCTGCTTCCTGCTGAAGAGCACGGAAAAGCTGGGCAGTGTAGCGAGCCATTTCGTGGTTAGCCTTGCAATTGCCCCGGCAGATGTTGATTCGCGTCCAGCTACCGAAAGGGAGATTCTTGGCAAACTCGGTCATGATAGGCAGCACCGGCGTGCTTTCCTCGCCAGAAAACACCAGGCCGGTTTTCATAACCCGGATGGGCACGCTATTGAAATTAACCGCTGTCGGCCCGACTGGCGCGTCGTAGGGATTGTCGCTGAACTCGCTGCCGGGCGACTGGTATTCGAGGGCAAACTTGGCTGCGTCAATATAGATGGTGTTGACTTGCCGCAAACCTCTTCGCTTGAGTTCCGAAAAAATGCCTCGGATCTCCTCAGAGGTGAGCATCGGGTCGCCAAAGCCTTGGACGTAGAGACTCTCGTGCGCGTCCGTGTAGAAACGGGTCTTGAAGCGGTATTCCGGGCCAAGAACAGATAAGGCAGCCAGCGCAGTCGGCACTTTAAGGATGCTGGCTGGGATGTAAGGGATGTCGAGATTACAGCCCTCGACGATGTTTCCTTGCAGATCGCTGATTCCGTAGGCTCCGTTCTGAATCAGCCCAGTGTAAGGCGGTGCACAGACAGAGGCAAGGACAGTTTGGCCAACTGCAAGAAACAGCAGTACAAGAAAAAGAGAGATTGTATTGGAACGCATCTTTGCTATCAAGATGAACTTGAGATTGACTGAGTTTTTCTGGTGTTATATCGTACTGGAGCAATTGATATTCTGACCTACCCTTCTTTTGTCCAGGAACCAATCCATGAGAAACAAAAACAGCTTCCACCGATGGGGAAAAGCATTTTTTCTTCTCCGTATCTTCTTCTTCGGCATGATTCTGCTTGTCCTGTTGACCATCTGGAAATCCTGGGAGGAGTCGTGGCCAGTCCTCGCGCTTTTCGTTGTCTTGCCTTGGTTGCTTCCTGTACTCGTTGACCGAGTGGGGCATCTTTTTGGCACCTTCATCATGGAAGGATACAGGCCACGCAACCCGCGTGAGCGGTTTTCAGGAGAGCTAATCAAAGCGCGGCGCATGAAGGCAGAACGGAACTACACAGATGCCCTTGCAGGTGCAAATTTTGTCCTGAGCAAGATGCCTGATCACCCGGATGCCCTGTTTCTTAAAGCGCAGATCTTGTGCGAAGGCTTTGAGAGATATGTTGATGCCAAAAGATGCTTGGAGCAAGTTGCGGCGGTCGATAATCCGCCTCCTGATGAAACAACAAGCAATTGGGCAGCTCATTTGCTTGAAGAAGTAACGAGGCAGATCGAGAAAAATGGCAAAGGAAGTCATCAAAAGAATTTGAGATAATCTTCTCAAAGCACCTTTGCTTTCACAATCCGCACCAGAGCTGCCAATTTCTCCATGTTTACCCTTGAAGCCTACGGCAGCAAAGAACCTATGGCACCCATGATAGTGCCCGCCGCTATCCACGCAAAACCAACTAGCAGCTGTTTTAACTCTTTTTTATTATCATCCTTGATTCTGTTAATTTCACTTTTGATAATGGATTTCAAACCTCCTATCGATTCCGCAAGATTTTCTATCCTCCGCTCATGAAGTATGATATACATGTCAAGTGTATTTGTATTTACAAAAAGATTACTAATCCTTTCATTCGAAGATTTTTTTGGATCATCTTTTATTACACCAGGCCCTCCAGACAAAGAGCCAATAAAGCCAATAGCCGCATCGATATTAGCTTCAACAGCACCATTGATATTGCGGGCGGGATATTCTCCGATCCATTTCTTTATAAGTTGATATACTTCTAATAAACCTACCGTTGTCTGCGCCATTCCTCCCAGTTCAAGTACACAGCCTAACGCTGTGAATGCCTTGTTATTCCATCCAAGTATCCAACAGATCGCTAAGAAAGCAACAACAACGAAGGCACCTCCAAAAACATCTTTTCCACTACGAAGCCAAAGCAACACCTCTTTGCTCCAGCTTCGCAGCCGCTTATAATCGAAGGAGGCAATCTTTGTGCAAAGATACTTTGCGATAAAAAGGAAGGATAGAGCAGCAATGAAATAAATGCACATGGATATATCTAAGCCTCCCTCACCCCCATCTTCACAATCCGCACCAGCTCCGCCTGCTCGTCCTGCAAACCAAACACCGCTGCCAGCGTATCCCTTGGCCCGACACCCGCCTCGGCGCAGGGATGATAGAGGTCAAGCAGCAGCCTGCCGCCTTCGCCCAGCTCCAGCTTCCTGACGAACTCCTTCAGATCAAACTCACGGCTTTTACCCTTGCGGCGGCGTTCCAGCAGGAAGCGTTCCGTGATCTGAAAGGCGGCGATGCTGTCTCTTGCCTGCTCTGCATCCACACCCTCCGGCAGCAGGCAGTCATAGCTGATGATCTCATTGACCGGGGCTTTTTTCTTGGCCAAAGCAAGGGCAGTGATCGCCATGAAGCTCGGCAGCTGGCGGTTCAGCTCGGCCATGACCTCCGCCGGGCGGCGGACAGGTTCAGCCAGATCAACCTCAAAGAACTCCATCTCGCTTTCCACGCCCACCGGCAAGGCCGGGCTGAAGGTGACGCGCGGCGTTGGATTGAAGCCCTGCGAGAAGAGCACCGGCAGCCCGGCCCGCTGCAAGGCGCGGAAGACGAGGTTGAGCAGCTCCAGATGCCCAATGAAGCGGCCGTCGCCAAGGCGTGAGTAATCGGCGCGGTAGCGGAAAATGGTCGGCTGACTGTTCTTGTCCCGCTCTTGCTTAGGAACCGCAGGCCCGGTGCTTGCTGCTGCCTCCTTTGGCGGATTGACCAGCGGCCTGATGCTCTTGAAATCACAGAGGCCGCAGTTCTGGCAGCCCTGATTGCGGCAGTCAGGGGTATAAGCGCGCTCCATCGCTCGCTCGTATTCGCGCTCCAAGAAACTGCGGTCAACACCACTGCTGAGGTGATCCCAAGGCAGGACTTCGCTGCGGTCGCGCTGACGCAGGTAGAATTCGAGATCAATGCCGACGCGCTCCGCCGCCTGCTGCCAGCGGGCGAGCGAGAAATGCTCGTTCCAGCCGTCGAGCCGCGCTCCGTCCCGCCACGCCTCTTCCAATAAACGAGAAAGCCTGCGGTCGCCGCGCGAGAACACGCCTTCGAGCAGGCATTGCTCCGGGTCGTGCCACTTGAGCTTGTAGCCCTTGGGCGGCAGCTTCTTCATCAGCCGCTGGATGCGCTCTTTGGACTCATCGAGCGAAATCTGGCTGCACCACTGGAACGGCGTGTGCGGCTTCGGCACAAAGGTGGAAACCGAGACGTTGATGTCCGCTTTCTTGCCGCTGGCCTCGCGCCGCGCCCGCGCCGCCAAGTCAACTATCGCGTCCACATCCTCCAGCGTCTCGGTGGGCAGGCCAATCATGAAATAAAACTTGAGCACGCTCCAGCCCGCATTGAAGGCATCGCGGCAGCCTGCGAGCAAGTCGGCCTCGGTGATGCCCTTGTTGATCACCTCGCGCAGCCGGTCAGTGCCTGCTTCCGGCGCGACCGTGAAGCCGGTCTTGCGCACTCGCCTAATCTGGGCAATCACCTCTGGGGTGAGGGTGCCAACCCGCATCGAGGGCAGAGAGATCGAGACGCGCTCCTCGGCGAAGCGGTCCATCAGCTTGGTCAGCAGCTCCGGCAGGCAGGAGTAGTCGCCGGTGGAGAGCGAGAGCAGGGCCAGCTCGCCAAAGCCGGAGTTCTGAATGCCCTGCTCGGCCAGCTGCATCACCTGCTCAACCGTGCGTTCGCGCACCGGACGGTAGATCATCCCGGCCTGGCAGAAGCGGCAGCCGCGTGTGCAGCCCCGCGCAATCTCCACGCCGAGGCGGTCATGCACCGGCTTGACCATCGGCACGAGCGGGCGTTCGAGCAGCTCGGTCGGCGGCAGTTGCGGGACAATACGGCGGCGAATGTGTGTATAGCCCGGCTTGAGCGGGATGACAGCCTTGAGCTGCTGGCCTTCATACTGCGGCTCAAAGAAGGACGGCACGTACACGCCCGCAATCTCCGCCAGCCGGTGCAGCTTTTCTTGGCGCGAGAGGCCGTCACGCTTGGCCGCACGCAAGGCAGCCGCAATCTCCAGAATCACCTCCTCGCCGTCACCAAGGACAACAGCATCAAAGAAATCCGCCAGCGGCTCCGGGTTCATCGAGCAGGAGCCGCCGCCGATGACCAAGGGCGCGTCCTCGCCGCGCTCCGCCGCCCGCAGCGGAATCTGCGCCAGATCAAGGATGGTGAGGATGTTGCTGAAGCACAGCTCGTAGGGCAGGGTGATGCCGATGACATCGAAGGCCGCCAAGGGCCGCCGCGACTCCAGCGAGAAGAGCGGCAGCTTGTGGCGGCGCAGCTGCTCCTCCATGTCCGTGTCCGGGCAGAAGCAGCGTTCGGCAGCCAAGCCCGGCTCGCGGTTGAGGATGTGATACAGTATCTGCAAGCCCTGGTGCGACGTGCCGATTTCGTACAAGTCCGGGAAGATGAGCGCGAAGGCAAGCTCAACCGCCGCGTAATCAGGCCGCGCCGCGTGCAGCTCGCCGCCGATGTAGCGGCCCGGCTTGCGCACTAAGGGGAGGATGGAGTCGAGGGAGAGTTTTGTATGCATGTTTTATTTGAGAGCGGCCTATGACTTTTTCAGAGTGGGCCGTAGATTTTTTAAACTGACGAGCCAATGCAACGAACAGGCCTGTCGAGGCAATTTAAGCAGGTTGCTGAAGTTGAAAAATTGCAGAGAGTTGATCAGCGCGGGGTAACGCTGATTTTTGGGCGTGGTGTGAGGCAATGATCGGGCAAAACGCTCCTTTTTTAGTCGTTTGCTAAGGAGTTCTGCTCGGCCAAACTCCTTTGTTGCCGAGCCGAACTCCTTTCCGGCTTACTCAAACTCCTTTGTTAGTCGGCAGAACTCCTCTGCTGCCGACTCAAACTCCTCTCCAAGTCGGCAAAACTCCTTTGTGGCCAAGCCGAACTTCTTTCCTGCCGAGTACAATTCCTTTCCTACTCGGCCAAACTCCTTTGTAAGTCGGCAGCACTCCTCTTTTGCCGAGCAAAACTCCTTGCCGAGCGAGGAGAACTCCTCCGATTACAAGTCCGGCTGCTTGCCTTTTACCCCGGCTTGCTGTTCTAAGTTCCAGCCAGCGCGGAAAAGTACGGCCTCATTGAAATGACTAGCCTGGAGTTGCATTCCAATCGGCAAGCCTGCGGCGGAAAAGCCGCAAGGCACGGACATGCCGGGGATGCCTGCCAGATTTGCAGAGATAGTGAGGATGTCTGACAAATACAAGGCGAGCGGATTGTCCGCCTTCTGGCCGAGCGGCCAGGCCGGGGTGGGTGTAACCGGCGACACCAGCACGTCGCACTGGGCAAATGCCTTGGCGAAATCCTCGCGAATCAGCGTCCGTACCTGCGAAGCCTTTTTGTAATAGGCATCGTAATAGCCAGCTGACAAAGCGTAGGTGCCAATCAAGATGCGCCGCTTGACTTCCTCGCCAAAACCCTGCGAACGGGTCTGGCGGTACATGTCAATCAGGCTGTCAGCTGCTGCTCGCTGGCCGTAACGCACGCCATCGTAGCGGGCCAGGTTCGAGCTTGCCTCTGCGGAGGCGATGAGGTAATACACGGCCACGCAGTATTCGGTGTGGGGCAGCGAAACCTCCACCAACTCCGCGCCTGCTTCCTTGAGCATGGCAATTCCGGCCCGGATATTCTTTTCTACTTCCCCATCCAGCCCTGCGCCGAAATACTCATGAGGTATGCCGACGCGGACACCCTTCATGCCGTCCTGCAAGACCGCGCTATAGTCCGGCACCTCCTGTTTGGCGGAAGTGGAATCGCGCTGATCATGCCCGGCAATGACCTGCATCAACAAGGCGCAGTCGGCAACGTCTTTGGTCAGCGGCCCAACCTGATCCAGCGAGGAGGCAAAGGCCACCAAACCGTAGCGCGAGACCCGGCCATAGGTGGGTTTCAGGCCAACTACGCCGCAAAGCGAGGCGGGTTGCCGGATTGAGCCGCCAGTATCCGAGCCAAGCGAGGCCAAACATTCGCCTGCCGCCACCGAAGCCGCTGAACCGCCGCTGGAACCGCCTGCTACATAGCCCAGCTTCCACGGATTCTGCGGAATATTGTCCTTGTAGGCGCAGTTCTCGTTGGTTGACCCCATGGCAAACTCGTCCATGCTGACCTTACCGAGTATAACTGCGTCTTCGGCGAGTAATCTCTCCACCACGGTCGCGTTATAGGGCGGGACAAAGCCTTCCAGCATCTTTGAACCGCAGGTAGTCGGCATGTTCTCGGTGCAGAGCACGTCCTTGACCGACAGGGGTAGACCGCAAAGCAGACCACCTTGGCCTTGCGCCAGCTTTTTGTCCGCCCGTTCGGCAGCAAGCATCGCCTGCTCCGGGTGGAGGCTCAGATAAGCCCTGACTTTGTCTTCCACTTGGTCAATCCGGGCCAACAAGGATTCGGTAAGGGCCTTCGCGGTGATTTCCCGCGCCGCCAGCTTCTGCTGCGCCTGCCGCAGGGTGAGTGTATGCAAGTCCATTTGGAAACAGCTCAAAGGTTGTTAGAGTAAACCAAGGGATTGATGCTCCATGCCCGATGGAGATTAGCAGCCTTAAATGCCTCAGCCTTTTTTAGCTGCTGCTGCCTGTTTCTCTTCAGCCAAAGGCATCGGCAGGACATAACCGCGCTGCACCTTAATCCGCACATTGTCGGCAATTTCCAAGGTGACAGCGGTGTCAGTCAGGCCAGTGATGGTGCCATGTACCCCGCCGCCGGTCATCACCTTGTCGCCTTTTTGCAAATTGCTGAGGAAACTCTGCTGCTCCTGCGCCTTCTTCTGCTGCGGACGGATGAGCAGGAAATAAAAGACAACGAAAATCAGAATAAGCGGGGCAAATTGGCTCAGAGAGGCCATGCCTCCTACTGCCGGGGCTGCGGCTGGGGTGGATTGGGCGTAGGCTATTTCAGCCATTGAATGTTCTCCAAATTAAGGTTGGGAAAAAATGAAAAATCAGCAAGCGGGTTGCTGAGAGGCATAGCAGGCCGCGCCAAATAGCCCAATTCGTTCATCCTGGATAAGAGAAACTGCAATGTGGGCCAGCACGTCCTGTGCGGTGTCTGAGCCTTGCAGAAATTCGTTTCTGAAGGCATCGTTGTCAACTAAGAAAGGGTTCTTGATCGCCACTCCGCCAGAGATGAAGAGCTTGCCGCCACCGGCTAAAGTGGTCAAGGCATAATTTCGGCAGTCTCTGGCGTAGAATTTGGCGAACCACTGCGTTGTTTCTGATTGGGCAGCAAGCTCTGCGGCGACTTCGCTGGGAGACAGCAATTTGCCAGTGATGAACTGATGCAGCATGGCAAGCCCTCTGCCGGAAACCACATTGTCGCCGACAGGATGCGCTAGGCCAGTTTGCTGGACGATGAAGAAGCGGAATCGCTGTTCAAAATCATCGGTGACAAAGGGAAAGGGAATGTGTCCCGCTTCAGAGGGAAGATGCAGGTAGCCGCCGTTTGCTGTCTTCTTCAAGGTGCCGTGACCAAGCCCTGTACCTGCGCCAACGATGGCAAGATCATCTCGCGTCTGTTCTAGGCTGATTAGCGGCAGCGCGTTATCCACTGCTGCCGTGAGGCAACCGTAGGCTTGCGCGGTGAAATCGTTGATAACGGAAATCTCTGTGTTCGGATAGAGCTTCTTCAGCTTGGATTTGCTGATCGTCCACTTTATATTGGGGAACGAAAGCAAATCTGCTGGAGTTACCGGGCCGGGAATGGCGAGAACCAGTTTGCGGTGCTGCTGCACGTCAAATTGGCCGCCCTTTTCTTTCAGCGCGTTTAGCAGTTCCTCGAAGGAAGCAAAATCGTTTGTTTTGATGGCTGTCGCGCTTTCCAGCAGAAGCTTGTTGCCTTCCTGCTGAAAACAGGCAAACCTGCTGTTGGTTCCGCCGATGTCGCAAACTAAAGAGGTATTCATTTTTTTATGTAAATAACCCTACAGCTCTTCCCGCCGCGCATAAAACTCCCCCCGCCACTCCACAAACCGATCTTCCGCAATTACCTGGCGCATCTCCGCCATCAGCGAGCAGTAGTAATGCAGGTTGTGAATACTGTTGAGCTGATAGGCAAGAATCTCGCTGGATTGAAAGAGATGGCGCAGATAAGCGCGGGAATAGTTGCGGCACGTGTAGCAACCGCAGCGTTCATCCACTGGCCCCTGATCTTCCCGATAACAACTGTTTTTTATAACAACTCTGCCGCTCGAAGTAAAGAGCATTCCATTGCGGGCATTGCGGGTGGGCATCACGCAATCGAACATATCAACCCCGCGAAACACGCCCTCGACCAAATCCTCTGGCGTGCCCACGCCCATCAGGTACTTGGGATGGTTGTCTGGCAGCAAATGCACGGTCGCGTCGAGCATCGCGTGCATCTGCTCCTTGGGTTCGCCGACCGACAGGCCGCCGAGCGCGTAGCCATCAAAGCCAATCTCGATCAGCTCCGCCGCTGACAGCTGCCGCAGCTCAGGATACATGCCGCCTTGGACAATGCCAAAGAGCAACTGGCCAGTCTCGCTCTGCGCTTCCCGGCAACGTTGCGCCCAACGCGAGGTAAGGGCGGTGGCTTTGGCTGCTTCGTCATAGGTCGCGGGATAAGGGATGCAGGTATCGAGTACCATCATGATATCAGAGCCAAGAGCCTCCTGCACTTCCACCGCCTTTTCCGGGCTGAGGAAAAGTTTGCTGCCGTCAATATGTGAGCGGAACTCCGCGCCCTGTTCGGTGATCTTGGCCAGCTCTTTGAGGCTGAAAATCTGGAAGCCGCCCGAATCGGTGAGAATCGGCTTATCCCAGTGCATAAACTTGTGCAAGCCGCCGAACGTGCGGATCAGCTCGTGGCCGGGCCGAATAAAGAGGTGGTAGGTGTTGCCAAGGATAATCTGCGCACCAAGCTCCGCCAAATTCTCTGGTGTGACAGCCTTAACCGTGGCTTGCGTGCCAACCGGCATGAAAACCGGGGTCTCAACGCTGCCATGCAAGGTGGCAACCCTGCCGCAGCGGGCCGAGCATTGAGAAGACTGGTGCAACAGGGTGAAAGGTGAATACAACGGCATGAGATCTCCTGCCTAAGTCAACCAAAAGGGTTACAATTGAGATGGAAGTGGAAAATAAACCTTTTTTCCCTGATTGATCACGTGGGCAACTACCTAAGGGAAGAATATGGCTCGTTTACCAAGGAGTTTGGCTCGGTAAGAAAGGAGTTGTAGTCGGCAACAGAGGAGTTCGGCTCGGCAAAACTCCTTTCCTGGTTAGCAGCAAAGGAGTCTTGCCGACTACAACTCCTTTCCAAGTCGGCAAAACTCCTCTGCGGCTTGGCCAAACTCCTTTGGTAGTCGGCCAGACTCCTTTTCTGCCGAGTACAACTCCTTGGCAAGTCGGCAGAACTCCTCTGTTGCCAAGCCAAACTCCTTTGCCAGCGAGCAAGAAAGGAGTTGTACCGAGTGGCTATCAAGTAAATACTACAAGGAAAGCAAGCGGTTCCTTCTCTACAGCAATTTGCTGGCGGCTTGCTGCAATTGATGTTTTGACGTAAGCAACCGGTCTATTTTTAAAAAAGAAAAAGGCCCGGAACCGGGCTGAAAGGGCAACTACAAAGGCTCTGACAAGAACTTCTTGCCAGAGCCTCCTATGGTGTTCAGCAGAGAAAAGGTCAGTCGCAGATACCGCCTCTGTCACAACCGTCATCACCAGTGCAAACTTCCCTGCTGGTGACGGTTCCGCCGCAGCTCTCGTAGCAGAAACGGTATTCTGCCTGGCATTCATCGGCGCATGGCCCGGTGCTTTCACAAGGTCTTTCGCAAGGCGGCGTACTGGCACTGTAACAATTGGTCGCCCCAGAAGCAAGGCAGCGTTCAAATTCCATTCCGGCCAGCCGGTTGTAATGCGAACAATTTTTATACTGCTGCGCTTTGTCATCCCGACACTGTTTTCTTTCCCGCCCGCATCTCATCACGCACATCTTGCCCTCGTAACTCGTCGGCGGCACCAAATCATATACGGTTGTACAGGTTCTGTTGTCGTCGCGGTGGTGGGCACACCCGCTGAGAGCCGCCAGTGCTAAGAATGAAATACTAACCAGCTTCAATGTCTTCATGTTCTTGTATCCCTCCTGTGTTTTGTTATTGAACTGCGCTGCCTGCTTTTATTCAGAACAGCGGATTCGTCGCCGGAACCATCCGGCTGACTACTTCTACGCAAGATGCTTTCTCACTAAATCATGCAGACAGCCGCTTGTTTCACGTACCACCTTGACGCAGTGCCTGCGGTTGCTGTTCGGGTCAGTGCGGAACTGCCGCACTGCCTCGCTGTTCTGCCAGTCCACTTGAGCAATGTCAGCACAGTTCATGCTACTATATTCGCTGGTGATCCGAGCGAACTCGCTGATCATTTCCTGGCCAAGTTTGTTCAGGAGATTGTGATTTTCGCCTTTGGGTGATGTCTTTCCCAAGGCAAAACCGATGGAGGCCAAGGCTCCAGACAAGGCTCCGCAGATATGGCCGCTATGTCCCATACCACCAGCAAAGGAGGCCATCGCTGCGGTCAATTCCAGAGGCGGCGGCTCCTCTCGAAATAGCCCGGCGCAAGCATTCAGCACTGCCTGGCTGCAATGAAATCCGTCTTTAAACAGCTCTTCGGCCTTAGCCACTGTGTTTTCTCGCTCCTGCACTTTTTCCCTCTGCTGAAATTTTGATCTATTATACCATGCTTCACGCCCCAAACTCAAAGAAGAATTTTCAGAACGGAGCAACAACATGATAACGGCAGAGCCGCATCTCTGCAACCCTGCTTTCCGCTTCCAGACAGGAGAAATGAAAAGGCGCGACATTTTTTCCGCTGCCCTGATATAATTAATTACCAATATCCGGCAAGCCCCCTGGCAGTGGCGTAATAAAAAGCATCTTCTGATCGTCCTTTTTCCCCTCAGAAATTCAGCAAAAAAACAATGGTCACTATCCAGCTCACCTTTGCCGCTGCGTTATTTTTTGCCTTGGCAGTAACCCCGCAGGTGGAAAAGGTTGCGAACAAGCTCGGGTTGGTAGATAAACCTTCCGCCCGCAAGCTGCACCAAAGGGCCGTACCAAGGATCGGCGGGGTGTCGATCTTTCTTTCTTTTCTCTTCCCGTTTCTGCTCCTTTTTTTCTTGCGTGACCATAGCCATGTTGCCCAGCTGCTTTTCATTAATCTACAGTTCCCCTGCTTTATCCTCGGTGCTGTTCTGATTTTCCTGCTCGGCCTAATAGACGACATTAGAGGTCTCTCTTTCAAAACCAAATTCGTCGGCCAGATCCTTGTAGCCACCTTAGTCTATTTTTGCGGGATTAAAATCAATGTGGTCACTCATCCTCTTGGCGGCGCAGTAGCCTTAGGCCTACTTTCCTTACCCGCCACAGTTTTCTGGTTTGTCCTGGTGATCAATGCGCTTAATCTGATCGATGGTCTTGATGGTCTTGCTACAGGTATTTGTCTGTTTGTCTCTCTGTCTATGCTAGTCGTCTGTGCCACGAATGGCCAGCTTGTTCCAGCGGTTGCTTTTGCCTCGCTTGCCGGTGCTGCTGCCGGTTTCCTGCGTTACAATTTCAATCCTGCCTCTATTTTTCTGGGCGACAGCGGGAGCTATTTTCTTGGTTATTGTCTGGCTGCCCTTAGTATCAGCGGAACCATGAAAGGCCAGGTTGCTACGGCCCTCCTCATGCCAGTTATTGCTCTTGGCGTACCATTAATTGATGCCCTCTGGGCACCAGTGCGGCGTTTTGCTGCTGGCCAGAGAATGTTTCAACCAGATATGCTGCATATTCATCATAAACTTGTTCTACTCGGCTTTACACACCGCAGGGCTGTGCTTCTTATCTATGGGATGACTATTTTTTTCGGCATCGGCGCGGTAATCTTGGTCCATACTCAAAACGCGACCTCAGCCTTGATTCTTTTTTTCATGGGTGCCGCAGGAATGGCAGCAATCCACTATCTTCGTCTTGCGGATCTCATTACAATGCGCAAGATGTCTTCATGGGCAAGGAATATCACTGAGGAAATTGACCTCAGCCTCGAAAGTCGTTATTTTTTCAGTCAACAGGTTGAAATTGCTCAAGTGGATAGTTTGGAGCAGTTGTGGGAAGAAGTAAAGAAAACATTGAATAGCCTGGAGATTGACCTCGCTGAATTCACTTGCCTGATTGATCGGTCAGTGCCACGTCATTTTCGCTGGGAGCGTAACAGCACAGCAGGATATGTTGTCCAACAAGAGTTGATGCTGAGAGTTGAATTGCCTCTGCATGATTACAGTGCTGAGGGGGAGCCGTATCATCTCGGCTCACTTCTGTTGCTAAAAGATATGGGCAGAGAAAACGTGAGCAGTCATAATATGTTGAAAAAGATAGGTGTGCTGCGGAGAAGCATGATTGCTGCTCTAAAGAAAATGAGCTGCGCCTGATGATGCCTGCCGCACATTGCAGCAACAGGCCACTGAATAGCCTCCTTGTTCTCTGGCGATATCTGGGTAGAAGACGCAGATTGCAGCTTTTTTTCCTCTTTTTCCTGATGATCGTGTCTGTGTTGGCGGAGATGGTCAGCATTGGCGCGGCAGTGCCCTTTCTGAGCGTCTTGACTTTGCCGCCAGAGATGCTGATGCAGGCAAGATGGATCCAGCCGATCATCAGAGTATTGGATATCCACTCGGCAGAGGAACTGCTGCTACCCCTGACCGCAGGTTTCGCCCTTCTTTCAGCAGGTGCTGCGGGAGTGCGGATATTCCAGCTCTGGTTTAATGCAAGATTGACAGCAGCGATGGGGATTCAGTTGCGCTGTGATCTTTATGACATGGTTCTGCATCAACCCTATGAATTTCAGCTGGCACATAACAGCAGCGAGTTGATTAGTCTGACTACAGAAAAAGCAGCTATCGCCGTTACTGCAGGCATTATGCAGGTGCTTTTTTTACTTACTGCTCTCGTGATGAGTTGTGCGGTTGCAGGTACGCTTTTACTGATCAGTCCGCTTCTTGCTTTATCTGCGCTTATTATTCTAGGTGGAGGATATCTGCTCACAGGTTATCTAACACGCCTTCGCATCAACAACAACAGCAACGCGATAGCAGAGAATCAAACTCGATCTGTAAAATACATGCAGGAAGGGCTAGGTGGTATTCGCGAAGTTATCCTCGACGGGAGCCAAGCGTTTTTCAGTCAAACCTATGCTCAAGCAGTGAGTAAACTGCAATATGCTGGCATGGAAAATATTTTCCTCAGCAACGTGCCAAAAGCACTGCTGGAGTTAGCAGGCATCATCCTTCTTACTGCTTTGGCCTATTTCCTCCAGAAAAATTCGTCGGATCAACAACAGGTACTCCCCTTGCTGGGAGCCTTGGCTTTAGGTGCCCAACGCTTGTTGCCAGGGCTTCAGCAAGTATATTTTTCTTGGTCATTTATCAGCGGCACTCAGGCTATATTGGTCGAAGTGGCTTCATGGTTGGATAAGATTAAACCTTCTACCGAAGCAGCGCACCTTGTTCAGCCTTTGCCGTTCAACCGTAACATTGTTCTGCAAAATGTCAGCTTTCAATATACCAATTCCGAGCGACCAGTTCTTGAAGATATCTGCCTGACTATTCCAAAAGGCTCCCGGATCGGCTTTGTTGGTACCACCGGCAGCGGCAAAAGTACGCTACTTGATCTTGTTATGGGGCTTCTTACGCCAACTCAGGGCCGGATACTGATTGATGGCATTCCGATTAACCGGCATAATATCCGAGCCTGGCAGCAAAACATCGCGCATGTCTCTCAAAGTATCTTTCTCGCTGATAGCTCTATCATAGAAAATATTGCTTTTGGTATTGCGGTTAATAAAATAGACCTTACACGGGCAAAAGAAGCCGCACAAATGGCTCAACTTGATACCTTCATTGAGACATTGCCCATGGGATATCAAACTTTGGTCGGAGAGCGGGGAGTACGTCTATCTGGTGGGCAACGACAGCGCATTGGTATCGCTCGAGCTTTGTATAAGCAGGCCAAGATTCTGGTTTTGGATGAGGCGACCAGTGCCTTGGACAGTGCGACTGAAAAAGAAGTGATCAAGAATATTTACCAGAAGAGCAATAACGATTTGACAGTTTTCAGCATTGCCCATCGCCTTTCAACGATAGAAGATAGCGATTATATTCTTGAGATTGCCAATGGGAGAGCTTTTTATAAAGTTTAACCGAGTATATCTTATGGAATATTATATCCATCCGCTTGCCGATGTCCAGTCAACGACCATTGGTCGAGGAACAAGAATTTGGCAATTTGTAGTTATCCTGGCAAAAGCAGTTATTGGCGAGCAGTGCAATATCTGCTCGCATTGTTTTCTTGAAAATGATGTAATTGTCGGAGACCGGGTAACTCTCAAAAATGGTGTGCAGTTATGGGATGGAATCCGGGTTGATAATGATGTCTTTATCGGGCCAAATGTTTCATTTACGAATGATAAATTTCCAAGATCGAGAGTCTATCCAGATCGCTTTCAAGAAACTATTATAGAACAATTTGCCTCTCTAGGAGCTGGTGCTGTTATCCTGCCAGGTATTGTCATAGGAAAAAATGCTATGGTCGGGGCTGGTGCTGTTGTGACACGCTCAGTACCTTCATGCGCAATTGTTACAGGAAATCCGGCGCGGATCATTGGTTATGTTGATGAAGCGCAGGGATAGCAAGGCACTACGCGAATTATCCGACAAAACTTGCCTCGAATTCTACTCGCTAAGAAAGCAGTTCGGCTTGGCCACAAAGGAGTTTGGCCGAGCAAGAAAGGAGTTGTACTCGGCAGAAAAGAAGTCTGGCCGACTAGCAAAGGAGTTCTGCTGACTTAAAGAGGAGTCTTGCCGAGCAGGAAAGGAGTTGTAGTCGGCAAGACTCCTTTGCTGCCGACTAAGAAAGGAGTTTGAGTAAGCCGGAAAGGAGTCCGGCCAAGCAAAACTCCTTTCTGGCCGAGTACAACTCCTTGGCAACCGAGCAAAAAAGGTGCGTTTTGCCGGAGCCGAGCAGTGGTAATAGGCACTACTCAATCTTTTGTAGCTCTGTAAATTCAGCAATATACTGCACTTTCCTCGCTCGCCCATTGCCTTCTAGTGCCCGCTGCTTCCAGGTTTATCCAACCCCAGATGACTGAGAGAACATTCTGGCAGCCAGGAAGTCCACCTCACGCGAATTGCTTCAACCCAAGAAAAAATAGCTGTTTTTTCCTTGTCCCTTGCTGACACTTTGTTGTATGAGGGATAGGGTAGAGAAAATAGCCTCGTCGCGGCCTCTGGAAACGTTTCATATTCCTCTGTGCTCTTTGGCAAGGAAGTGCCGAGCTAGCTTGAGCAATACATATAAAAAAAAGGAAAAAATGATGAGCCATCTTTGTCGGCGGCCCTTGCCTGTGCTGCTGTTCGCTGCGTTCTGCTTTCGACCCGCTGCCGCTGAAGCCAAGTTTATTTTGGTGCCTAATGAATATCAGAGCATCACGCAAGCGATGCAGGCGGCTGCGCCTGGCGACACAGTGAGGGTGGCTGCTGGCACCTATTCTGAAAACGTCACGCTTCGGCCTAGTGTGCGCTTGGAGGGAAATTGGAATGCCTCCTTTACGGAACGAGATGCTGAGAAATACGCCGCAGTCATCGACGGCAGCGCACGCGGTGGCTACGTGGTGTTCGCTGCTGACAATGCAGTGATTGATGGCTTCACCATTACCGGCGGTAAGGCTCCGTTCATCATGCCAGATGCCGATGTAGGGCCTGGTGTGTACTGCGCTTCCGCTGCATCGTTCACGGTGAGCAATAATGTCATCGCTGGCAACAAGACCGCTGGGGTTTACGCCAGAGGTTGCAAGATCACCATCACCGGCAATATCCTGGCCTTGAATGGTAAGGCGGGTATCTTCCTTGAAGAGAACAGCGCAGCGGAAATTCGCGGCAACATCATCACCCGCAATGACTGGGCAGGAATTAATACCGGTGGCGAGCAGCCCTCTGTCGTGGAAATCATCGGCAATGCCATCCACAACAATAAAAAAGCTGGGATCAACGTGGCCTTGGCCGCCGGCAAAGTTGCCAACAACCTGATCTACAACAATGGCGAGGCTGGAGTCCGCTGTGGTCAGACCGCGATGCGGATTGTCAACAACACCATTGCCAGTAATGGCTTGGCCGGGATTTCTGTAGCGGAACAGACTACGACTGAGACAGCGCAGAAAGGCAAAGAAAAGTCCCTGCCGGAGATCAAAAACAACATTGTTGTCAATAACGGCGAGGCAGGCATCAAGTCTTTCGGCAGCGGCTACACTTACAACCTGCTTTATGCCAATAACCGCGCTGATGGTTTTTATCCTGACTATCTTTGGTATATTCGCTTGCAGTTTGGCGGCTACGAGGATCAGGCTTCCTTGGAGAAGAGCAAGAATTTTTTTGCTGATCCACTCTTTGTCAACCCAGCCCAGCACGATTACCACCTGCGGCCTGGTTCACCGGCGATTGACCACGGCGATCCTGACCAGAAGTTCAACGACAAAAACTTTGGGCCATCCCTTGGCGCGGATATCAACGACATAGGAGCCTACGGCGGGCCGGATGTCAAGGCGGAGAATAGACCGGCCAATCAACCGCCTCAGGCCCAGATTGAGGCCCTCAAAGAGCCGGTCTATGCTGGGGATAAAGTGGCGCTCAACGGCGCGGTTAGTCTTGATCCCAACGGCGATGCACTGCGCTATGACTGGCAGCTGACCGGCAGGCCGATGCAAAGCATGGCGGCCATCATGCCACAGCAAGACGGTACCTGTACCTTCATGGCAGACCAAGGCGGCCAATATGCAGTACAGCTGACGGTCACTGATCGCTGGGGGCTACGGAGCGCGCCGGTCAACCTGACCATCAATGCCGATCCAGACAAGCTGCCTATCGCTAAGATCAGCAAGCAGCACGATCCGGTTGGTGTCGGCCAAACTGTTACGCTTTCTGTCTTTGACAAGAATAAACAGAACGGCAATGAACTGAGCTACGCCTGGATGCTGCTGAAAAAGCCTGGGGCCAGCCAGACGATGCTGTCCGCTGCCAATACTGAGCGGCCTACCTTTGTTGCAGATGCGCCCGGCTGTTACACCGTGCAGCTAACTGTGGGTAACGGCAAGAAGTCCAGCCAACCAGACACCGCCTATTTCTGCACCAAGCAGAGCCAGGTGCCTGGCCGTAGATCCGTGCCAGATGAATATCCTACCATCCAGATGGCACTGGACACAGCCGAGGATGGCGAAGATGTGGTCGTCCAGGCAGGCACTTACAAAGAGAGCTTAGTCGTTGACAAGGCGATTAACCTGCTTGGCGTGGGCAATCCAGTGATTGATGGCGGCAGCAAAAAAGGTGACGATGCGACAATCTTGATCGTCTATCTTGACAACAAAGCGACAGGCCGAGTCCAAGGCTTCACCATCACCGGCGGCGGCGCAGGCCAGTTCGGTCACGGCATTCAAATCCTCAATTGCTCGCCAGAGATCATTGATAATAGGATCACTGGCAACAAACACGTGGGGGTTGGTATTCATGGTCAGAAGAAGTTCACTGAACACGCCAAAATTCATAACAACTACATCTATGATAACGCTGTTGGTGTGAGTAACGGCCTGGGTGCAGGAGGGCAGATTTACCATAACAACATCTACAACAACAAAGTAACCGGCATTGGGGTACGCGGTTTGGCCTCGCCGTTGCTGCGCAGCAACGCCATTTATGGCAACTACATCGGCATCGGAGTCCGGGAGGAAGCCTATCCGACGATTGAAGGCAACGAGGTGCGCGAGAATATCGTTGGCATCGCTGTCAATCCTGGCACCGAAGCTGCACTCGCTGCTGCTCCTGGCAGCAAGCTGACTGTGCGCGGCAACATCGTACATGGCAACCGCAAATCCGGCATTTTCATCTCCTCGCTGAATCGGAGTGATCTTTTTGTTCAAGGCAATTCCGTCACAGATAACAGCACGGACAACGACCAGAAGAGCAGAAGCGGCGGCATCGTCACTGGCTACCCGCACGAAGCCTTGGCGAAAATTTTCATGGACAGCAACACGGTGAGCAACAACAACGGGCGGGATGTGCAACTGTTCAAGGAGCTTGGTGAGTCTGCCGGCACAGTTGGCAGTTCCAATGGCCGCAGGCCGAATCTTCAAGCGAGGTGAGGCTTGGCTACTGAGAATAATTTTCTAGGTAGTTTCCTTGACAAACCCTGTTGGTTGTCGTAGATCATAATTATAACCTTGGGAAGTAGCTGTCTCAATGTAAGTTAAAACTAGATTTTACATTGAGACAGGCTGTTCCCAATACAAGAGGTTGGCTTTTATTTTAATATTACAACAAGAAAGGAGATTGAAGAATGAGGCTAAGAACGGTGAGATTTTCTTTGATTGCTACCGCACTTACTTTTATAAGTGTTAGTGTTGGCTATGCTGCTAATATTCAACCCCTGAATATTCCTCCAGCAGACGTAGCAGATCCTTTGTATTCTGCGCCGCTTGGTGTTTTTTTGCCAGCTCGGCCTGCTACCCTTCCGCCCGTAAATCCAGCTATAGTTGCTGTGCGTAATCCAATAAGGGATGCAACGATGCGAACACAAGCAGGACTGCGACCTTTAATGCGGGAAATTACGCCTATTGTAGGCGGAAATGTAATGGCTTATGTAAGGCAGCAGGTGCTAGATTCTCTGAGTAACCCTGCAAATACGAATGGAATTGCACAAAGAATCGTGCCGTTCCAATAAAAAGCAGAGGATAACGTTTCAGAACAGACTGAAGCGTTATCCTCATTTCAGTACAAGCTGCTTAGATAGGAGGAAAGAACAGAAATGGTACCGTCGATAAAGTTGGTTTTACTGGCTGCTTTGGTGACTTTTGTAGTCATTGCTGGCAATGCCGGAGCACAGACCGAGACTGCGGCAGAGGCAACCACGACAGAGGTTCACAAGACGCTGGAGAAGGCAGGGGTCAAGGATGCAGAAAAAATAGAATATTTGCCTAAACCGGCAATGGCTATTTTCAAAGCAGTTAATCAAGGTCAGGATGTCGAAGCGATCCAAAAAGCCTATGATGAAGCTGCGAAACAGATTCCAAGGGGAGGAAGCAATCCTTAAAAATTTCGTAGAGGGCCAAAGCCGCTGCTTTGTTTCGTGAGCAGCGGCTGTAGTTTTGTTTGTAGCAGTCAGAGACGTTTTTTCTTGCATTTTTATACAGAAAAAAATAAAAAGAGAATACATTGTCAGGCGGGTTAGCCTGGCAGCAAGTTTGTTTGCCGGATGTAATACGATTTGCGTTCAGGCAAGGCAGCAGCGGACAAGGAGGGGTTCCTTGTCCATTGTTTTTCAACACGAGGAGGAGGTAAAATGAAAGGCATGAGATTCGCACTGGGAATGGCATTCGCCGGTCTTCTGGTTGCTGGCGCAGCATCTGCGCAGCAGGTACAGCAGGCAAGCGGCATGGAACAGAAAGCTTTGCAGGCTATTGTCCAGCTCCAGCAGCAGATGATCCAGAAGAACTATCAGTCCATGCTGTTTAAGCCGCAGATGATGGGCAAGTACATGAACGAGCGCGCTTCGCAGAATTACATGCAGAATTCCATTCAGCCGGTGATGTTGCAGAAGATGCGTGATCAGATCAAACCGCTCCAGATGCAGATCATGCAGCAGAATGTCGGCGGCAGCGTGACCACTCAGCAGAATTAAAAGGAGGAGAGGGTAATAATGAAGGCAATAAAGAAGACAACCATTGGGCTTGTTCTCGGAGCAGCAGCATTCGTGGCTGCCAATTCAGCGTCAGCAGCACCTGTTGATGATCAAAGTATGCAGATGATCAATGGCATGATTATGCAGATGCAGCAGCAGACCATGGGAGACCTCTATTCTAAGACTCCGCCGAAAGATCAAATGCGGGGCCAGAAGATGCAGGAGTTCTCTTCCAAGCTGCAATTGATGAATGTTATTCAGCCGGTGATGATGGAGAAGAACGTTCAGGTCATCAAGCAGGGCTTTATGCAGCAGATCCTGACAGCTCCAATCCCCGTACCGCCAAAGTCTTAAACAGTCTTGATTAGACTGTTGTAAGAGCAACACGCCGAAGGAAGTCCACATTTCCTTCGGCGTTTTTGTTTCTTCAGTCAGGCTTGACTTCTCAGTCTGCTCTGTGCTACCGTACTTCATACGGTATCTCTTCTAAAATAAAAGAAAATGAGGGCTGAAATGAACATGCTGAAAAATATTAGCGCACGGTTACTGTTGGGAACCGCAGGGGTGATTATGGCGACTGCGCCAGTGTATGCGGTTGAGTTGAACCCAGAAATGTTGAGCGTCGTTGACGAGATGGTGCGCAAGATGCAGCAGGAGACCATGCAAACGCAGTATGCCGCTGTACCTGGATCGATCAAAAGCGAGCTGCCGAGCAGGGTGATGAATAACATGTACAACAGCATGTACCTGTATGCCTCGAGCACCTACCGACAGGCGATACAGCCGCAGATGGTGCAGGTAGTGGTGGGTCAGCTGCGGCCTTGGGAGCTCCCGGGCAAGTTCAAGCAGCGGATGATGCCCGACATCGTTGCCCAAGTGAGCAGCCAGATCAAGGACAGCCAGCTCCAGCAGATGCAAGAGGGCATCAATGATCCTTCTTTCCCCAATGTGCCGGGCCTGGAGAATCAGGAAAGCAGTCAGGCTCAATAGCAGCAGTCTTGTCGATAAATGGATTGCAAGGAGCGCAGCAACAACGGCGGCAAGGATGCAAAGGAGTTGTAGTCGGCCAAACTCCTTTGCAACTCGGCACAACTTCTTTCCTGCCGAGTATAACTCCTTTCTTACTCGGCAAAACTCCTCTGTGGCTTAGTCAAACTCCTTTGTTACTCGGCCAGATTCCTTTTCTGCCGAGCAAAACTCCTTTCCTAATCGGTACAACTCCTCTTTAGGTCGGCCAAACTCCTTTGCGGCCAAGCCGAACTGCTTTCCTATTCGGCAAAACTCCTCTTTGGATCGGCAGAACTCCTTGCCTACCGAGTAGCATTCGAAACAATTTTTTAAGAAACGATGTGCGCAAGAGGTCTCTTGGTCAGCAACGCCGCACCACAACGTGCGGCTTTTCGTTTTCCGCAGCAGGAAAAGGTGCCAAAAATACTGCGTTGCGATGCACTTGAGAATAAAAGCAAAAACAGCTTACTGCGCGGAGCCAGTAGAGAGGGCGGCGGCACTCATAAAAAATTAACAGAGTATGCAAAAGACTTGCAAAACGCAGCATAAAAAGCTATTTTTGTCAAAAGAGAAAAATCGCCCGCGCAAAGCGGGGAGAAACTACGCTGATATGTTTTGAGAGGTATCCAGCTGCATGGTGTGGCTGGATTTTTCAAACAAGAGGAGGAGAAACAAATGAAAAAAGCAATTATTGGATTCACGTTGGGGATTGGGCTTGCCCTGGCAGGCGCGGCTGTTGCTCAAGGACCAGCAGGCATGGCCAACAATATGGCCAGCTCTGTATCCAGCGGCATTGCAGCCAGCATGGCCAGCGGCATGATGCAAGGTGTCAACAGCCAGGTCAGTGGCAACGTCAAGATGGATACCCTGTTCTCGCCTGAGGCTGATCAGGCAGCGCAGTCCTCTCAGGCCAGTGTTCTCGACATCCGCCAGATGATTGAGCAGGCTGTGCAGAATATGCCCCAGCAGCAGCGTGACTCCTTGGCCCAGCAGCTGACTCAGCAGAATCTCGGCCTGATGCCGCAGGCTGCTGCCGCCAAAATCAGAGCACAGGTACGGGACACCATCCTGATGGACCGCTACAAGAATATTTCTGCAATGGCCCCGAACCTGTATCGGAGCAACATCCAGCCGCAGATGGTACAGACCATCATCAGCAACATTAAGCCCTGGGAGCTGCCTAACCGCTTCAAGAGCAAGATGATGCCCATGATTGTCGGCCAGGTCAGCAATCAGATCAAGACCCCGCAGATTGGTTACATGCAGGATGGTATCCAGGGTTCAGATTTCCCGAACGTGCCTGGTCTGCCTGGCGTGAATGATGTCAGCGGCCAGATCAAACAGCAGCAGATGCAGTTCATGCAGGATGGCATAAAATAAGTTTTGCCTAATGCTTCTCTGGCAGAGCAACTCTGCCAGAAAGATGAACCAGAGAGGCCGGAGATGCGAAGAGCGTCTTCGGCTTTTTTGCTGCCAGAGTACTCGCGAGCAGGAATTCCTCCAGTGCGTGAGAAAAAATTTTACAAATCCTGTAGAAGCTGCTACCTTACAATAGATTCATCCGGCATCGGGCGCAACCAGGAACGAGCGAGAGTGTTTTACAGAGAGGAGAGAAGAATGAGAAAAAAGACGATTCAGAGTGCATTCGGTTTAGCTCTTGCCTGCTTGGCAGGTGTGGCATGGGCAGGCGGCCCCGGTCCAATGGGTATGGTGCCATCCAACAGTGTACCGGGCAACATGGGGATGGATGCCGCAGGCTTAACTGCTGTACCAGGAGTCATAGGCGCAAATCCCAGTTATGGTAGCCCAATGATGCCAGGCGGAATAGGCATGGGTGGTTCGCCAGGCAATGTGGGAATGCCCATGCTGGATTTGCGGCAGGTGGTCATGCAGGGCATGAGATCTCTGCCACAGCAGCAGCGCGATCAGCTCGGAATGAACATGGCCTATCAGAATATGCAGGGCATGGGCAGTGGCATGTCTCCTTTTAATCAGATCAGAAACAGCGTGCGCGATTCGATCATGATGAGCCGAGTCGCTGATATCTCCCGGATGGGACAGAGTACCTTCAGGCCGATGATTCAGCCTGGTGCGGTGCAAAGCATGATCAGTCAGATTCAGCCTTGGAATTTTCCCAGTCGGTTTCAGAGCGGCATGATGCCCATGATGATTCCCATCTTAAGCGCGCCGATCAAGCAGCAGCAGATGGCTTACATGCAGTACGGCATTATGAATAATCCTGGTTTTCCCAACGTTCCACTGCCAATGCCTGGTTACTCTCCTTACAACAACGGCGGCATGATGAATGGTGGTTATCCTAGTTCCGGCGGCGGTTATGGAACACCTCCTGGTGGTATGGGAATGGGAGGAGGATATCCCTACGGTGGCGGCGGAATGCCTGGTGGAATGGGGATGATGGGTGGTATGGGAATGGGCGGTTATCCTTCTTACTACGGCTACTGAGAAGCACTAGGCAGAGACCGATCTGCGCCAAGCCGGGGATGCGAAAGCGTCTCCGGCTTCTTGTTTTCCGCAAGCACGCGAGTCATTAGACTTCTTGCATAAGTCGAGCCTGCCGTGTACCTTGTGTGAATGAGATACGAAAGTGTGCAACGTTTGAGTGATGAGGATTTTAAGCGATCGACAGGTGTTGAGCGTTCGACCTTCGCCAGGATGCTTGAGGTTGTCGAACAAGG
>NZ_JBLWEO010000023.1:0-11439 GCF_048287395.1 Candidatus Electronema sp. PJ
TAGCCCATGATCAGGGCGGCCAGCAGGACAAGGAGGATATCCGGCAAGAGGAGTTTCATGGGATTAACGCATCAGGTTGTTGTAAATGGGATGCACCGCGCCGTTGACCAGCTCGACAATCCAGCCGGGCAGGATGCCCATTGCGAAGAGACAGAAGAGCAGGATCGTCACCGGGATTTTTTCGATCAAAGAGGCATCGGTCAGGGTCTTGTAATGGTCGGAGATCGGCCCGTTGACCAAGCCGTTCACCGCCCGCAGGACATAGACCGCTGTCACCACGATGGAGAGCACGGCCAGCACCGTGCAGAAGCGGTAGAGCGGCGCGGGATTGGCGAAAGCACCGACAAAGACGTTGGCTTCAGCGACAAAACCCGACAAACCGGGCAGGCCCAAGCCCGCCAAGCCGACGATCACGTAGGCCACCGAAAGGAAAGGCATCACCTTCATCAGGCCGCCCATCTCGCTGACTGTGCGGGTGTGGGTTCTGCCGTAGATCATGCCGATCAAGCAGAAGAAGAGGGCGGTCATCAGGCCGTGGGAGATCATCTGCAAGACCCCGCCTTTGATGCCTGCGAAGGTCAGGGCGGTGAAGCCGAAAAGCACCATGCCGCAGTGCGAGACCGAGGAATAGGCGGTGATGTACTTCAGGTCGGTCTGCTTAATCGCCCCGAACGCGCCGTAGAGCACGTTGATGGTGACGAGCACTAAGAAGAAGGACATCCACATGTTCGCCCCTTCCGGCAGCAGGTACATGCCGACGCGCAGACAGCCGTAGCCACCGAGCTTCATCAGCACCCCGGCGTGGAGCATGGACACCGCTGTGGGCGCGGAAGCGTGACCGTCAGGCGACCAAGTGTGAAAGGGAAAGATCGCGCCCAGCACGCCGAAGCCGAGGAAGATGACCGGGAAGGCCCAGTATTGAAATTTCAGGGGGAAATTGGCTTGGGCCAGCTTCTGGAGGTCAAAGCTGTTCATGCCGGATTCAAAGTAGAGGCCCAAGATGCCCGCGAGGATGAAGGCCGAGCCAGCCACCAGCATCAGGGTCAGCTTCATGGCCGAGTATTCTTTCCTGCCCGTGCCCCAGAGGCCGATCAGCAGGTACATCGGCAGCACCGCGATCTCGTAGAAGACGAAGAAGGTGAAGAGGTCGAGGGAGATGAACACGCCGTATACCCCGGCCACCAGCACGTTGAGGAGGACAAAAAATTCCTTGGCCTGCTTCTCCACGCCCCAGCTGGCCAGCACCCCGCAGAAGATGACGATGGCCGTGAGCAGCATCATCAGCACTGAGATGGCATCCACGCCGATGTTGTACTCGATGTTCAGCATTTGCAGCCAGACCGTCTTGCCAGTGAAGTGGAACTGGCTGAGTTTCGCCCCTGCCGCCGCCGGGTGCTCCGCCTCCGCGCTGATGAAGGCGAAGGTCAGGCCGATCACCAGCAGCAGGTTGATCAGGTTCCCGGCCAGCGAAATCTTCTTGATGCGCCGGTGGTCATCGCGGGCAACTGGCAGGGAGATCAGCGCGGTGAGGAAAGGGACAGCCCAGATCAAGGTGAGCAGAAATGATCCGTTCATAAAAAGACTCCGTTGCTGGGTTCGCAGGTGCGGCTGAGGTTGGTCATGATGCGATTACAGTTAATTTCTTTTTTGCTGCCGGAACGTTGCTTCACGGTTCACCAGTCTGTCAGCATGTTGTTTTTCACCTTCTTTTATTGCGGCAAAAATTCGGTCAACATCATTGCCGTATTTCGCGGCATGGGCAGCTCTGAATTTTCGTATTTCTTCCACAATAGGGTCATCTGTCATTTGTCTACTTAGATTTTGAAACCCGACAAGGCGCACGGTTGACGGTCATGCGTCCAGATGATTTTTCTCTTGCCTTGAGAACCTTGCAGATTGTCTCTATATTATTGTTATATCTGGCTGCGAATGCTAAACCATTTTTTCGGACTTCGTCAACGATGGAATCATCCTTCTTCATTGTTTTCTCCTAATTCTTCGGGTGAGCAGAGGACAGGACACACCCAGCCTTCTTTTTCGATTACGCGGGCAATGAGTGTTTTTGTTTCGGCATTATTGATGTGCTTAAAATTCCACGTGAGGAGATAATCAATTCCCTGCGTGGCTGCAATTGCAATATGCAGCGTGTCTCGGACGCTGTTTTCTGGCACTGCTTTTGATGCTGCAAGCGCATCAGCGAGTAGCTGCGCATCGGATGTGATAAGAATGCTCGGAATGTCAGCAACAGCCTGAAGACGCTTGTCAGCCGCTATTGGGTCGCCTCCAGAAATTTCTTCTTCGACCAATGCGGAGATATAGACCTCGTATCGGCTTTTGGAATTAAGCCACCAGTCCGAGGTAATTGCCTGTCGCCCAGCTTTAACAACATCCCGGCTTGGCCGCGATGTCAGATAGCTGATGATGGAGGATTCAATATAGACAGATGCAGGCATAGCTCGAATCTTGAAGTGCTGTTCTTATTCTCATCATCAAATGACATCCTGATAATTGGTGATGTCTCGATTGCCCATCAATAAACCCGGCACGCTGATGTCTTCATCAATTTCATCCCAATGAATTCCCATGCCGCCGCTGCTTAACTCATACTGATTGCGCTGCTGTGCAGTGGCGTTGAGCAAACGGGGAAAATAAGCTAACGGGACAAACAACTGCCGCCCATCATAAAACGCTACGCACAGATTTTCTTGGTCAAACCAAACTTTTGATGCTTTAGCTTCGATGCTGGAAGGAGTCATTCTTTCATCATCTCTGGATCATTCAATTGCTATAATTTTTGTAATCGCTACCAACAAAGCTACCGAGATGTAGAAACCCCAAATTGAGAATGATTTCATCGCTGCAAACTGGAGTTTTGAAATATTCCCTTTCGGTTCAACAGAGTAGAGGTCTTTAGTTGTTAACGATCTGCTATGCAGTTTTTCGATGAAGTCGTTGTATGAATTTCTGAATCCTTTTTCTAAGGCCAAATAATAAGAGTCAAGCGCAGCGAAAACGAAGGTCGGTAAAAGTGCTATCCATGCGTACTCAGGCTTTCCTTTGTCAGCGACAATCACAAGCACAGCAGAAACTAACGTAACGCACCATCCTTTTGACGCAGCACTGTTCCCCGCCATGCGTTGAATCACATTTTGGATGATTGACAGATGGGTCTGTATTGACGCAGACTCTCCATCGATCTGGAGAATTTGCAAAACTTCTTGATTTGCCATTCTCATCGCCTCTGAGCTTCGGCAATTGCAAGATTTACCCACGACTCCATATTTTGTGCTATTTCATTATATGTGCTTGGATTGTAACAATGTATCACTGAAGACATCTTCGTGCCGTTCTCGATAGTGAAATTATTAAATGGATTCTGACCTATTGCGCTCGTGCTGTTACGTGGGCAACGTAGGTTATGAATATAAATCCCAAACAATCCTTTGCCATCGTTCCATGCCTTTTCAATTTCATATCTTACAAAAGGCCTCTTAGCAGTTTCAGCACCGACAAGCACAATAACGCAACGCTTGTGCTTCATATTTTCATCAATCCAGTGCTTGACTGAGGTTTCGCCGGTGCGCTTCAATTGTTCCCAGTCGTTGGGAGATAATGGTTCGTTTTTCTCTAACACACCGATGTTTCTAATTTGCTGCACTCGCATAACATCGTTTGCGTAATGAAAGCTAAAAAAGACTGGAATCCTTGCCATAACAATCTCGCTGAAATAAATCAAATGTGATAACGATAAACTAATCCTACGGGATGGGCGGCTGATTGGTCGCCCATCCTCCTCCGCCTTACAGCACCACCGACACGCTGTTGCTCGGCACGCCTTCGCCAGTCCTGTTGACCGCGACGACGCAGAACTCCAACTCCTTGCCGCGCTTCTGATTGTTGAGCGTGGCTTCCGTCTCAATGAATGTGCCGACCGCTGTCCAGTCGCCTTCGGCCCGTTCGCGCCGCTTGACCGTGTAATAGGAGACAATGCCGCCGCCAGCCGGGCGTTTCCAGTCCAAATGCAGCCAGCCTGCGCTCTGCTGCACCGTTTCGAGCAGCCGGGGCTGGCCGGGCACAGCGGGCGGCCCAGGATTTGCCCGCGCTCCCCAGCCGAGAACCGCCAGCTTGGCATCGTTGCCCTGCGCCGCGTCTTCGGCGTAATGCAGGTTGGTTTTCATGGCCGAAACCAGCCTGTCCTGCGCATCCCGCTTGCCCTCGGTGGCCTGCTGCGCCGCCGCCTGAGCCGCAACCTGCACGTCGCTTTGATTGATGAAGGCATCCAGCAGGTTGCGCAGCTCGGACACTGCAATCGGCGGGTTGGGAAAATCCGCATTTTCGGTCAGCCCAGCGATGATGTTTTGGGCTAAGGCTCTGATTTCCGCTTCACGATGGGGAAAATTCATGGTGCAAACCTCCTGTGGTTTTTTGGCTGCTTCCGCCCTGTCGTTCAACCGCGCTCATGGCCCGAAACGGCTGGCAAACGCCTCATTCCGAACATGAAACGTCACATTCCGACCCGCGAATGGCCTGCTCCGAACTCGAAATGCCTCGTTCCGAACCAAAAATGACCTATGTCGAACCGTAAACACCTTATTGCGAACAACGAATGCCCCATTTGAAACCACAAATGTCCTGCTCCGAATCGCAAATAGCGCATCCCGAACCTCAAACGCCTCGTTTGGAACTGCAAATGCCTCATCGCGAACAGCGAATGCGGCGTTTTGAGTCCTGCTGCGGACTGAGGGCGGGCACAACGAAGCTCCTGCTGTTAACCCAGAACCTCTGCGCTGCTGATAACTTGCCCTTCATGCGTGTAATACGCAGTCTGCCCCTTTTCATTCACCACCCAGACTTCCAATGCGCCTTTTGCCAGATAAAGCTGCACTTTTTCTTCTATCTCGCCTGCGGAGTTGGACGGAGAAGTGATCTCAACGCAAATTTCAGGAGCCTTGATGTACGGTGTGCTGTATCCGTATTGGGCAATAAAGGCATCGGAAGCCCATGCAACATCAGCCACTTTCACGCCGTCGCTGGTTTGAATTGAACATTCCATAATGATCTTGCCGCTGCCTTTCTGCCGGTCAATGTGGCTGCCCACTTCATACTGAAGACGGCCATGATTGTTGCTGGCCGGACTCATGAGGATTTTTCCCCATTTGTTCAGCTCAATCTTGAACGGCAGATTTTGCAGCTGAGGATTGCTGATGACGTTGGCCCATTCCATGCCGAAATCTCACCGATCAGCAAGAGAATCCTTGCTGCATTTTTCTTGCGGCATTGCTTTGTCAATTCTCTTCGGCGGAAGACGAATCAGTCTTTCTCCTACTTCCCTTTGATGCCTCTTGTAATCTTCACAAATTGCATCCAGATCATAGCCAAATTTCTCAGAATGCTCTGTTCTGTATCGCCGCAACTCTTCTATGATAGGATCATTTACCGTTTTCATCATCTCCGTTTCCTAAAAATTCTTCTGGCGAACATATTTCCGGGCATATCCAACCGTTCCCCTCAACTTCCAGTCGAATTCTTTTCCTGATGACGGGATTATTGATATGTTTAAAATTCCACGTCACAATCACATCCATGCCGTTTATCGCTGCGACTGCTATATGCAGCGCATCTTCCAAGCATTTTTCAGGAACGATTTTCTTGGCAAGAAATTTTCTGGCAAGCTCTTTGACTTCATCATCAATTTCAAGCACTGGAAATCCTGCCAGCATTCTTGGCACGAAGCTGCGCTTGCTGTGCGTCTCCTCGCGCAGCTTCCTGAATAACGATGTCCGAAATATACACCGAATGCCTGCTCAGAATCTCCCAAAAGTCTGCGGTTGAAGACTGATGGGCGGCAATCACCAAATCTTTTGACGGCCTTGCTGTCAAGTAGCTGACAATGCTGGTTTCGATGTATATTTTCTGTTTCATGCAAGAAAGGTCATCTCCCCATGACCAGCAGCGCAATCAAACCAAGCACTGTTGCGCCGAGATACAAATGAAGCTGGCCGTTCTGCACCAGCCGCACGCCTTTGCCACCGACTTGCAGCAGCCAGCCGCAGAGGTTCATCGTGCCGTCAACAACATTGCGGTCAAACCACTTGATCGGCGCGGCGACGCAGTTGAAGATGATTTTGTGGGTGATGAAGAGATACAGCTCGTCAATGTAGAATTTGTTCTGCACCACGGTGTGGATCGGGCCGAAGACCTTTTGCAATGCGGCAGCCTTCTCCGTTTTGCCTGCGCCATACAGCAGCCACGCAGTGCCGATGCCGATTGCTGCGGCCAGTGTCGCCAGCCACGGCAGCCACGCCGGATGCGCGAAATGGCCTGCTTCGCCGAGATGCGGCGGCAGCACCTGCGCGACAAAGGAATGCTCCAGCAGACCGGCAAAGATGGTTGGCACAGTCAGGGCGACAATCGGCCACGTCATCCACGGGTCTTCATGGACATGATGCAGATGCGAGCGGGCTTCGCCGTGGAAAACCAGGAAAAAGAAGCGGAACATGTAGAACGCGGTCAGGCCGCCGGTAATCAGTCCGACCAAGAAGGTGAACCAATGACCAGACTGCAAGGCGGCGAGCAAAATCGCGTCTTTCGACCAGAAGCCGCTCAAGGGGAACACGCCCGCAATGGCAAGGCAGGCTGCGAGCAGCGACCAGTAGGTTTTCGGCATGAGCTGCTTCAGGCCGCCCATTTTGAGGATGTCGTTGCTGTGGACAGCGTGAATCACTGCGCCCGCACCAAGGAAGAGCATACATTTGAAGAAGGCGTGGGTGAAAACGTGATACATTGCCGCTGAATAGCCAAGCGGATTGACATCTGCGCCGTGATGACCGCCCTCAACGCAAACCTTGGCCGCGCCAAGCGAGAAAATCATGTAGCCAAGCTGCGAAAGCGTGGAGAACGCGAGGATGCGTTTGATGTCCATCTGGGTGATGGCGATGACTGCCGCAAACAGGGCGGTGAATGCGCCGACGCACTGGATGACAAACAGGGTCGTTTCAGCAGCGGCGAAGAGAGGGAACATCCGGGCGGTCAGATAGACACCAGCCACAACCATTGTCGCGGAATGGATGATTGAGGAGACCGGGGTCGGGCCTTCCATCGCGTCCGGCAGCCAGACATGGAGCGGGAACATCGCCGACTTGCCCCAGCCGCCGGTGAAAATCAGCAGGGTGCCGAGTGTGAGCACGCCAGCGTCCTTGAGCAGCAACGCGGTGGACGGGCTGTTCAATTCTTGGAAGCTGAAAGTCTGGCTGTAAAAGCTGACCAAGAGTATGCCCAGCAGGAAAAAGGCATCAGCAAAGCGGGTGATGATGAAGGCTTTTTTTGAGGCGGCTACTGCCGAGGGCTTCTC
This sequence comes from Candidatus Electronema sp. PJ, assembly GCF_048287395.1. NCBI lineage: Bacteria > Pseudomonadati > Thermodesulfobacteriota > Desulfobulbia > Desulfobulbales > Desulfobulbaceae > Candidatus Electronema > Candidatus Electronema sp. PJ. The sequence goes on from NZ_JBLWEO010000023.1 coordinate 7,352, forward strand.
GTACCAGAAGCCGATCAGCGAATAGGACGACACGCCGACCAGCTCCCAGAAAACGAACATCTGAAAAATGTTGCCGGACGTGACCAAACCAAGCATCGAAAAGGTGAACAGGGCCAGCAGGGCGAAGAAGCGGTTGAAGGAGCGGTCGCCCTTCATGTAGCCGACTGAATAGATGTTCACCAGTAAAGAAATCACCGTGACTACTACCAGCATCATCACCGAAATCGGATCAAGATACATGCCCAAGTTGGCGGTCAGGCCGGGCGCAAAGTTGAGCCAAGCCGCATCATAGGCCAGCATGGTGTGCTTCGGCTGGGACAGATAGGCCAGCACTGTCAGCAGGGCATAGCCAAGCGACAGGCTCGACATCGTGATGGCAAACTTGGCGACAAAACGATTGTCCGAATTGATATGTCCCAGCCCGATGATTGCAAAACTGAAGACCGGAAAGAGCAGGATCAGGTAGCTGTGGAAAAAGATGAAATCAGCCATGAAGTTCCTCCATCCGGTACACATCCAGCCGTTTCTTGCGGCGGTACATGGAAATGATGATGGCCAAGGCCACGGCGATTTCGCAGGCGGAAACAGCCATGACAAAGACCGGGAAGACTGCTCCGGCGACCGGATCAGCGGCCCGGAAATGGGCGAAGGCAGCGAAGTTGATGTTCGCGCCGTTGAGGATGATCTCAACGGACAGCAGGATGCCGAGCAGGTTGCGCCGGGTCAGCATACCAAAGATGCCGATAGCACAGAGGATCAGCGACAGGGCGATGCAGTTGGCCAAGGTCATGGCTTGTCCTCCTTTTTGTTCTCCCGGCGGGACAGCACCACCGCGCCGATCAGGGCCGCGAGCAGCAGCAGCGAGACCACCTCGAACGGCACGATGAAGCCGTTGCTGGTGGAGAGCAGGCGGATGCCGATTTCGTCAATGCTCACCGGAGCGGCTTGGCGGGTCGCATCGTGCAGCAGCTTCGAGGGATTGCTGGTGAAGAAAAGGTAGAGCGCAGTGATGAAACCGGCGATGATCACGCCCTTGCCGACCTGACGGCCCGCGCTGACCCGGCTCAGGCTGTTGTCCACGCCAAGGTCGTTGGTCAGCAGGATGATGATCAGCATGAAGACGACGATGCCGCCAACGTATAAGGCGATCTGCGCCAAGGCGAGGAATTCCATTTGTAGCATGATGTAGATCGCAGCGGTGGCGAAGAAGGAGCCGACCAGCGCGATGGCACCATGCAGGAGATTGGGCAGCGTCACTGCCAGCAGCGAGAGCAGAGCCACCGTCGAGGCAATCACATAAAAAAGGAAATCGTTCATCAGCAGGCTCCCTGAGAGGTGGTTTCCGGTTTGTTGAGCACCCACGTCAGCTCGTTGCGGTCATACACCGCCAGCTCGAAGTTCTTGCCCAGCGTGATCGCGCCGAAGGGACAGGCTTCCACGCAGAGGCCGCAGAAGGTGCATTGCGACAAGCGGTAGATGTATTTGCCCAGCACCTTTTTCCCGGCAAGGTCTTTGGTCGCCAGCACGGAGATGGTGCCGTTAGGGCAGGATTTCTCGCAGATGCCGCAGGCGGTGCAGGCGTTCTTGCCGTTTTCGTCGTGCGGCATGTACAGATGGCCGCGAAACCGGTCGAACATCTTCAGCGTCTCGCGGTTCTCTGGGTATTCCTGCGTGATGGCGGACTTGGGATTGAAGAAATACTTGATGGTGATGTCCATCCCCTTCGTCAGGGTGAAAAATCCGCTTATCGTCTTGTGCACGTAGCGGCTGACAAATTCGAGCAGGTTCTCTTTGGTCGCTGTTGCTTTCATAGGCTTTTACAGAACTCTTTGTGCGCATTCAGGCTTGCTGATGGATCATCGCCGCCAATATGCTGAATTTCTATCCACGTTCTCGATATGACAATCTTGCAGGTCAAGAGCAACCGTCTGTTCTTCGCAGCTTGAAAAGTCTCCAGATATTGCTTGAAGTCAATGCATAGGGAATTCTCTGCACCTAGCTCCCCGACGCGGTGCGCCTTGGGAGACTTTTTTCCTCGCGCCAGCCATTTTTTAAAAATGGAGACCCATCTTTTTCCTATGACATCCCAGTGCAACAAACTATGCACATATTTTTTAAAACTGAGGACTCATAGTAAAAAACTGGGCATCCATTTTCTTCCTAACACCACCCATTTTTTAAAACTGTGCGGTCAGTTTCTTCCTATGACTGCCCAGTATTAAAAAATGGGTACTCAGTTTAAGAAAATGGCCCGTCAGTTTCTTGCATTCCCCTCTTATTTCGTAAGATTGAGCCGCGCATTCGTTCCGCTCCACCGCTTACAAAACGGCAGCGGCAGATTGCGGTGAATGCAAAGAATCCCAGCCGCAAAGATTGCTGGCTGATGATTCTAAAAGATGGCTGTCATCTAAAAATTCAACCGGCTCATGCTCTCTGCCATCTTCCCACATAAGCGAATAAAACCATATCTCGCTCTCGCCAATCCAAAAATCAGCGGGCGTAAAGCTCATGTTAGAATCAACAGGCTTCTCTGGCCGCTCAGGACTGTATTCAGCGCACCATCCAGCAAAATAACCTTTCCATGCTTGGCCGTGCGCGTGAAGTTCAGCGGCAAGTTTCCGCACCGCATCCATTTCAGGAATAAGGATAGGAACCTCAACTTGCTCATCGTTGTGCAGCACTATCTTTGCCTTAACAGTTTTCACGTTTTGCGTTCTCCCGCCACCAGATTGCCAAGACATGCTCCCGCTGTTTGATCAAAATCTTTTCAATCTGATTCAACTCATGCTGGCTGAAATGGCCCGGATTTGCAACTGAGACCGGATTCAGCCAATACTTCGCCTCATTCCCGTCCTTGCCGACATGCACATGAGGTGGTTCGTCCAAGTCTGCCTGATAGAACCAGAACTTGTATCCTTTGAGCCGAAGAACAACAGGCACTTTTATCCCACCCAACCCTGCGCCACGAACAGCCCGGAGAGCATGAGCAGAATCAGGCTGGCTGGCAGCATGATCCGCCATTCCAGATACATGAGCTGGTCAACCCGGACTCTGGGGAAGGTCCAGCGGAACCACATATAGAGGAAGACGATCAGGAATGCCTTGGCGAAGAACCAGAGGAAGCCGGGAATCAGGTTCAGCAGCGGATCAATGACCGGCAGGCCGAAGAGCGGGGCATGAAAGCCGCCAAGGAAAAAGGTGGTGACCAAACAGGCGGCCACGAACATGTTGACGAATTCGCCCAAGAAAAACATGGCAAAGCTGATGCCCGAATATTCGGTGGCAAAACCGCCGGTCAGCTCGGATTCCGCCTCGGCGATGTCGAAGGGGGTGCGGTTCAGCTCGGCAGTGGAGGCGACCAAGTACATAATAAAAGCCAAGATGCCGAGGAAGGGCAGCTTGAATATCCACCAGTCAAAGATCGTGCCCTGCTGGGCCAAGACAATGCCGCGCAGCGAGGCGGTGCCGGAGAGCATGACGATCAGCAGCATGAGCAGGGCGATGGAAATCTCGAAAGAGACCATCTGCGCGCCGGAGCGCATCGCGCCGAGCAGCGAATATTTGTTGTTCGAGGCCCAGCCTGCCAAAAGAATGCCGAGGATGCTCAGGCCGGAAACGCCGAGGACGTAGAGCACGCCGCCCGCTGGATCCGCCACTTGCAGGTGATGATCAAAGGGAATCACCGCCAAAACCAGAAAGGCTGCGCTGACCGGCAGCAGCGGGGCGAGGAAGAAGATGAAGGTGTCCGCGCCTGCCGGTTTGATAATTTCTTTGAAAATGGCCTTGATGCCGTCAGCCAAGGGCTGTAGCAGGCCATGCGGCCCCACCCGCATCGGCCCGAAGCGAAGCTGAAAATGCGCGGAAACCTTGCGCTCTAAAAAGATCAGCACTGCGCCCAATGAGCCGACTAAAGCCATCAAACTGAGCAGCGCGAGCAGCCCGTTGACGACGACGGCGGCAGGTTCCGGGAAGATGCTGCGGACAATATCGCCGATGAAGTTGTTCACCGGATAAAGCTCTGCGGAAGAAGGCATCATGGCGTGTCACCTGTGTTTTCTAACGGTCAATGTCCGGGATGACCAAATCGA